>NZ_DALZXY010000045.1:0-9123 GCF_031988865.1 Arthrobacter sp. | reverse complement strand
CTTCAGTCTCAATCTTCCATATCGATTATCTAGAACCGATAAAGCTCTGCTGGCGTCGGCATTGGCGCTGGTCCACGACTCTACCGCCGAAGCGGTGCGCGCGGGCAGGGCGCTAGGGTGGAAGGAGACTGAACAGCACGGCTGATGGATGGAGCGGTTATGGCGGGCACAGCGGAGCAGCAGACGGCGAACGGGAAGTCCGGCGGGGAGTACAGCACCCGGGGCTCCTATGTGTCCGGCGGGCAGGAATACACCCGGGACACCAACTACATCGAAACGCGCATCACCCGGGACGGCCGGGACGGCTATCCCGTGGAAGCCGGGCGGTACCGGCTGGTTGCCGCCCGCGCGTGCCCCTGGGCCAACCGCACCATCATCGTTCGGCGCCTGCTGGGACTGGAAGACGCCATCTCCCTGGGTCTGCCCGGCCCTACCCATGACGCGCGCAGCTGGACCTTCGACTTGGATCCGGACGGCAAAGACCCGGTGCTGGGCATCGAACGGCTGCAGGAGGCATTCTTCCGCCGGGTGCCCGGCTACACACGCGGCATTACGGTGCCGGCAGTCGTGGACGTGCCCACCGGCGCCGTGGTGACCAATGACTTCCCGCAGATCACCGAGGACTTCTGCTCGGAATGGACCGAGTTCCACCGCGACGGCGCCCCCGACCTCTGGCCGGCCGAGCACGAGGAGGAAATGCGCGAGGTTAACAAGCGGGTCTTCACCGAGGTGAACAACGGCGTCTACCGCTGCGGCTTCGCCGGATCGCAGGAGGCCTACGACGCCGCCTATGACCGGCTCTGGACCGCCATGGACTGGCTGGAAGACCGCCTCTCGAAGCAGCGCTACCTGGTGGGGGACACGATCACCGAAGCCGACGTCCGGCTGTTCACCACCCTGGTCCGGTTCGACGCCGTCTACCACGGCCATTTCAAGTGCAACCGCAACAAGCTCAGCGAGATGCCGGCTCTCTGGGCCTATGCCCGGGACCTCTTCCAGACGCCTGGCTTCGGGGACACCGTGGACTTCGTGCAGATCAAGGCGCACTACTACATCGTGCACGAAGACCTGAACCCCACCCAGATTGTTCCCGCCGGGCCGGATAACTCCGTGTGGCTGACCCCGCACGGCCGGGAGGAACTCGGTGGCCGGCCCTTCGGCGACGGCACGCCTCCGGGCCCGGTCCGCGAGGGCGAGGAAGTCGCCCCGGGGCACGGCGCAGCCTGACCCTGCGGCACCGGCATCCTGCCGGGCTCTGACCCCGCGCCGCTGGTTCCTGCTCCGCCGCCGCCTGATCTGGTGCCTGTGCTGACGGCCCCGGCGGCCCCGGCGGCCCCGGCGCGGGGATCAGCGGAGCGGGCTAATACGGCACAGAACTGTTTCTTAATCTGACCAGCCATAGGTTAGCCTTACTTAAGTCGATTTCCCGCTGGCTTCAGGAGGTGCTGCCGTGACCGCTACGGCTGTTAACCGCCCTGTGCCAGCCTCCCATCCGGCCGCCACAAAACGTGGACGCAAACTGGCCCCCGCCTGGGTTTTGGGCGGCGGACTCGTGCTCCTGGGGCTGGCCTGCTTCGCTTCCGTGGCGCTGGGCGCCCGGCCGCTTTCGCTGGACGTCGTTCTGCAGGCGCTGACCAACCCCGACGCCGCGAACGGGGACCACGCGGTGGTCCTGAGCCGGATTCCGCGCACCGTCGCCTCCCTGCTGGTTGGAGCCGCACTGGGACTGGCCGGTACCGCCCTCCAGGGTATGACGCGCAATCCGCTGGCAGACCCGGGCATCATGGGTCTGAACGCCGGCGCGGCCTTCGCCGTGGTCACCGCCATCTACGTTTTCGGCATCACCTCCTTCACCGGATATGTCTGGTTCGCGCTGGCCGGCACCGCCATCGCAGCGCTGATTGTGTATTCTGTGGCCTCGCTGGGCCGGGAGGGTGCCACTCCGGTCAAACTCGCGCTGGCCGGCGCTGCGCTGACCTCCGGGCTGACCTGCATGCTCTCCGCCATCCTGGTGACCAGCAGGCAGACCCTGGATACCTTCCGTTTTTGGCAGGTCGGCACCGTCTCGGGGCGCGGCTGGGACGTCCTGCTTCCCCTGATCCCCTTCCTCGCCGTCGGCGCAGCCATCCTGCTCGCATCCGGCAGGCTGCTGAACGGACTGAGCCTGGGCGACGACGTCGCGCGCGGACTCGGACAGAACGTGAACCTTTCCCGCGGCATTATGGCCATCGGCGTGGTGCTGCTCTGCGGCGCCGCGACTGCCGCTGCAGGTCCCATCGCTTTCCTGGGCCTGGTCATTCCGCATCTGGTGCGTGGGCTCGTGGGCCCGGATTACCGGTGGATCCTGGTGCTTTCAGCCCTGCTGGCACCGGTGCTGCTGCTGGTAGCGGACGTCGTCGGGCGCCTGATCCTGCCGCCCGGGGAAGTGCCGGTCGGCATCATGACCGCCGTCATCGGGGCCCCCGTCTTCATCGCGATCATCCGCCGGCGGAAGCTGGCTGAACTGTGAGCGCCGCGCCCGGGCTGCAGGAGGAGCGTTCGAGCACCACTGCCGCAGGCACCCTCATCCGCGACGTCAGGCGCCGCACCGGCCGCCGCCGCAAGATGGTGCTCGCCTCCCTGGCTGCCGCCGTCGTGGTCCTCTTCTTCGTCTATAACCTGCTGGGCACCTACACCGTCACGATCCCCGACTTCTTCCGGATCCTGGGCGGGGAAAAGATCCCCGGCGCCACCTTCATCGTGATGGAAAGCAAGCTGCCGCGTGCGGTGACAGCCATCTTGATCGGTGTCTCCTTCGGTGTCTCAGGGCATCTCTTCCAGACGATGCTCCGCAACCCGCTGGCCAGCCCCGACATCATCGGCATCAGCTACGGTGCCAGCGCTGCGGCCGTGGCCGCCATGGTGGTCTTTGGGGCCACCGGGGGAGCCGTCTCCATCGCCGCACTGGCCGGAGCCACCGTGGTTGCCGTGGCCCTCTACCTGCTCAGCAGGCGCGGAGGTGCGGCCGGCGCCCGGCTGGTGCTGATCGGCATCGGATTCGCTGCTGTCCTGCAGGCCGTAGTGAACTTCCTGCTCACCCGCACCGACGTGCGGACCGCCGCCGACTCCCTGGTCTGGCTCACCGGCTCCCTGAACTCCGCCACCTGGGAACGCGCCGGGATCGTGGCCGGCGCGCTCGTGGTGCTGCTGCCAGCCGCCGTCCTGCTTGGCCGCCGGCTGCGGGTCCTCGAACTCGGTGACGACTTTGCCGCAGGCCTCGGGCTGCCCGTGGAAGGCACCCGTGCCGGACTGCTGTTCACCGGCGTCGCCCTCGCCGCTGTGGCCACCGCCGCCGCCGGGCCGGTGGCTTTCGTGGCGTTCCTCGCCGGCCCCATTTCACGGCGGCTGCTTGGGGGACGCGCCTCACTGCCCGCTGCCGGATTGACCGGCGCCTTGATCGTGCTCGCAGCCGATTTTGTGGGCCACAACCTGGTGCCCGGCACCTCGCTCCCGGTGGGCGTGGTCACCGGTGCGCTGGGGGCACCCTTCCTGCTGTGGCTGCTGGTCAGCTCCAACCGTGTTGGCCGAGGAGGCTAAAGCATGCAGAACAAACTGGGCGCACAAGACCTTGTGCTCTCCTACGAGGACCGGAAGGTGGTCGACGGGCTCAGCGTCGACCTGCCGCCGGGGAAGATTACCGTCATCGTGGGCGCGAACGCCTGCGGTAAGTCCACCCTGCTCCGCGGCCTGGCGCGCCTGCTCAAACCGACGTCCGGCGTCGTGCAGCTCAACGGACGGGACATCAATGCCCTGCCCAGCCGGGAGGTAGCCCGCACCCTGGGCCTGCTCCCGCAGACTCCCAACGCCCCCGACGGCATCACTGTCGCTGACCTGGTCGGCCGCGGACGCTACCCGCACCAGGGCTGGTTCCGGCAGTGGAATGCGCGCGACGACGACGCCGTGGCGGCAGCGCTCGAAGCCACCGGCACGCTGGAACTGGCGGGCCGAGACGTCGACGAGCTCTCCGGCGGGCAGCGCCAGCGGGTCTGGATCGCCATGGCACTGGCGCAGGAAACCGACATCCTGCTGCTGGACGAACCCACCACCTTCCTTGACGTCACACACCAGGTGGAGGTCCTGGACCTGCTCACCGACCTCAACCACCGTTCAGGCACCACCGTGGTCATCGTGCTGCATGACCTGAACCTGGCAGCCCGCTACGCGGACCACCTGATCGCCATGAAGGGCGGGGCGATCGCCGCCCAGGGCGACCCGGTAAAGATTGTCACCACCGAACTGGTCCGCGACGTCTTTGGCCTCGATGCCTCGGTCATCCCGGATCCAGTCTCGGGGACACCCATGGTGGTACCCGTGGGCAGGCACCATTCCCGCCGGCACCGCGAACCGGTGGCACCGGCCAGGGGCTACCTGCCCAACCCGTACGATTCCCGCAAGGAAAACCGCAACCCCCTGGAGGCAGCATCATGACCGGCACCCGCATCCGCACGTCAGCGCCGGCCGCGGTGAAGCCCCGCCGCCAGGGCGCCAACGCCGCGGTGACGGCCTTCGACGTCGAAGTCCGCTCAGTCCGGCGGCTCAGCGCCAACTTCACGCGCATTACCTTCGGCGGGGAATGCCTTCGCGATTTTGGCGTGCAGGGCCCCGCGGACGACCTGCGGATCAAGGTCGTTATCCCTCCCGTTGCCGATGATGGCACCCGGCAGCAGCTTCCCGAACTCGACTGCGAGGACGCCGGCTGGTACCAGAGCTGGCTCGCCATGGACACGGCCCAGCGCGGTGCCATGCGCACCTACACCGTCAGGGCGTCGCGCTGCACTGCGGCGGAACCGGAAATCGACGTCGACTTCGTCCTGCACTTCGACGCAGAGGGTGTTGGCGGGCCCGCCTCACAGTGGGCTTCCGAGGCTGCGCCGGGAGACCGTGTCACGGTTATCGGCCCGAACGCAGTGAACTGCATTACGGCCGAATCCTACGGCGGCATCGAATGGCGTCCCGGTCTGGCCCAGCACGTGCTGCTGGCGGGCGATGAAACTGCCGTTCCCGCGGTCTCCGCCATTTTGGAGAACCTGCCGGCGGGAGTCACCGGCCACGCGCTGCTGGAAATTCCGGACGCGGCGGATGCCCAGCCGATCAGCACCTCCTCGGACGTTACAGTGACCTGGCTGCCCCGCGGCACGCGCCCGCACGGCGAACTGCTGGAGGCTGCCGTCCGCGAGGCCGTCGCCGTCCCAGGCTACGCGAGCCTTGGAACTGTCGATGGAACACCGCCTGCCACGGTGGCGCCCGGACGCGGCCGGGAACCCGAAGACGTTGACATCGACTCGGTGATCCTCTGGGAAACTCCGGCCCGCCTTGCCCCGAACGTCGTGGAAAACTCGCCGAGCCCGAACACTCCCGCCGGTGCCCTGCCGTTCTATGCGTGGATTGCCGGTGAAGCAGCGGTTGTCCGCGGGCTGCGCCGCTACCTCGTCCGGGATGCCGGGATCGACCGCAAGCAGGTCGCGTTTATGGGTTACTGGCGGAAGGGCCGCGCCGAACTGTCCTGACACGAGGGGCGGCCAGGGCCCCCGAGCGGTTCCCTTAGCCGCCAAGATGCCGCCGGCGCAGCTCTCCGATTTCCGCCTCCAGGCCGCCGGAACTCGACGGGTGCACGAACTCCGGCGCATTCCGGGCGGTCTCGGGGTCCAATAGAACCCCTAGCCGCGCCAATTCCACCATCAGCGGGATTGTCTGCAGGCCCAGTTCGGTCAATGAGTACTGGCCCTGCTTTCCGGGTGCGGTATCGGCCTTTGTGAGGAACCCGGCCGTCGTCAGGTCGGCAAGCCGCCTCGATAATACCGGGGCGCTGATCCCTTCCTCATTTGCTGTGCACAGCTCACGGAAGCTTCGCCGGTCGTATGCCGCAATATCTCTCAGGATCACCAGGCTCCATTGGTCTCCGATCATCTCAAGTGCGCGGTTTACCGGACAGCCGGACCGAGGCGACGTGATCATGCGGACCTCCCTCTCAGTGGTTGCATTTCGTTACTGGATTCTATACGGTCAAACCGGTAACACAATGCAACCACCAGTGTGGCTGCCTAATTGGGAACCGTCCGCATCGGGCGGGAATGACAGGAGCAGGAATGAAGGCATTTGTCCTCCAGAAATACGGAGCATCCATCAGCCAGGTGAGCATGCCTGAACCGGTGCTGGGGGACCACGAGGTCCTGGTCCGGATGCATGCCGCAGGAGTGAATCACGGGGATGAACGGCTCCGGTCAGGTGAATTCAAGCAGATCTTCTCGTTCAAGCTGCCCATGGTGGTGGGCAGCGAATTTTCCGGGGAAGTCGTGGCTGTCGGCCCGCAAGTATCAGCATTCAAACCCGGAACGCGGGTATACGCCTATCCGGATCAGGCACACATGGGTGCATTTGCCGAATTCATCGCCATACACCAGGATTTTCTGGCCCCGATCCCGGAATCCACGGACATGGTGGAAGCAGCAGCACTGCCGGTGGTCGCTCTGACGGCTTGGCAAGGTCTCGTGGAACAAGGCAAGCTGCAGGCCGGGCAGAGCGTTCTCATCCACGGAGGCTCCGGCGGCGTGGGAACGGTGGCGATTCAGCTGGCGAAGCATCTGGGGGCCACCGTTGCCACCACCGTCAGCAGCACCCACACAGAGTTCGTGCGTGAACTCGGTGCGGACATCGTGATCGACTACCGCACCGAAGACTTCGCCGAGAAGCTGTCGAACATCGACCTCGTGCTGGATACGCAGGGAGGCGACACCCTGAAGCGTTCGCTGGGCGTTGTCCGCCCCGGAGGTGCAGTCATTGGCATCACGGGGCCGCCGGATCCCGCCTTCGCAGCACAGGCCGGAGTCAACCCGCTGGTGAAGCTGGCCATCCGTGGTTTGAGCGGAGCCACCCGCCGGCGTGCCCGGAAGCTCGGCGTCAACTACCGCTTCCTGTTCATCCGACCCAACGGGGAGCACCTGCGCAAAATCGCCGGGCTTGTTGACGGCGGTGTCATCAGGCCGGTCGTGGACCGGGTCCTGCCCTTCGAGGAAACCCCGCAGGCTTTGAAATCGCTGCTGGCGGACGGGGTGCGCGGAAAAATCTTGGTCAGCGTGGACCCCAGCGATGTCACGGCGGACGGAAACCATGATGTCTGACTCCCATAGGCAGCCCTTGGCCTCGACCTGGAGCGAATCACCGACCTTGCGCCTTGAGGTGGGAGGAGAGATTCTGGCTTACCGCGAACTGGGATCAGTCGGGGGTCCTCCTGTGCTCATGCTGGCCCATTTGGGGGCAACCATGGACGAATGGGATCCACGGGTCCTCGAGGCCCTCGCCCGGACGCACCACGTCCTCGCCGTGGATCTGCCCGGCGTAGGCGCCTCCACCGGCATCGTTCCCGCCACGATTAAGGCTATGGCAGACGCTGCAGTTGGATTCCTTGAGGCGATGGGTTTTTCGAGCGCGGATCTTGCAGGGTTTTCGATGGGCGGCTTCATCGCGCAGCAGATTGCGTTGGACCGTCCAGACCTGGTGAGGCGTCTGGTGCTGGCCGGAACCGGCCCTTCCGGCGGCCACGGGATTAACAGGACCACTGGCCCGGCCTATGTGTACTGGGACATGCTTCGAGGAGCACTGGCCCGCACCGACGCCAAAGAGTTTCTGTTCTTCAACCGCGATACTAAAGGGAAAACCGCAGCCAAGGCCTATCTGGAACGCCTCCAGGAACGCCTCATGGACCGGGACACTCCCATCACGGTTCGGGCCTTTCGGACACAGCTGAAGGCCATTCAGTCATGGGGAAAGGCGAAGCGCCAAAACCTTTCGCTGATCACGGCCCCCACCCTGATTGCGAACGGTGACCACGACCGAATGGTGCCCTCTGAACTGTCCACGGACCTTCACCGCCGCATCCCGAACAGCAGGCTGACGATCTACCCTAATTCCGGGCACGGCGGAGTGTTCCAGAACCACGGAGAATTCAGCCGCATCGTAGTGGAACATCTGGCGGCTAAATAAAAGCCACGCAAAAGAGGAATGCTGAATCCGCCCGCCTCGTCCCGGTCACAGCTCTCAACTCGCCCGCCCACACTACTGTGTTGTCCTGCCCACCCAGCCCTGTTTCCCTGCACACAAATCCTCCACAGCCAACGCCGTGACGCCCTAAAATTGAAGGAGCCACTCGGAATCAGATGGATTCCACGCACCCTCCAGAGACAAATGCAGTACCGACAGAACTGTTGTCTAGTCAGTGGAGTGATGAATGACCGTAAACGTCAACGAGACCGTCCGTAACCTCGCTGACTCCGTCCGCCGGTACATGAACGAAACCGCCTCCCAGTACCGGGCCAGGGGGAAGCACGCCCGTCCACGCTGGGAAAGCCGCGGAGCTGAATTCTCCCGGCGGATCGACGAGTTTCGGAGCGAGGCCCGGGCGGTGGCCACACCCGCCCAGAAAACCGCTGCACTCGCGACCGGGGCCTCCCTGCTGCTGGGCGGGATGGTCTACGGCGTTGCCGAAGCGGCCCCCAAGACCCTGGCCGAACGCCAGGTAGTTGACTCCCAGCCCCTGGCAGCGGCCCTGGTGGAGAAACTTCCGGCGGAAGAAGCCTCACAGGAAGGTGCCCCGCAGGAAGGCGCACCGCCGGCCGAGGCGGCCGCCAGTGAGGGCACGGGTACAACTGCGCCGGTCGTTGAAGAACCGCCCTCCGTGCCGCTGGATAACCTCTACGTCACTGCGCCGTTCGGCTGGCGCATCAACCCGATGACCGGCAGCGGGCAGGAATACCACACCGGAACAGACCTCCGCGGAGCCACCGGCACTCCCGTTAAGGCAGCCCGGGCAGGGACCGTGGTCGAAGCAGGCTGGCACACCAACGGCGGCGGAGGCCTCCGGATCGTCGTGGATTACGGCGACGGCCTCAAGACCACTTACAACCACCTCAGCGACATCTGGGTGGAGCCCGGCCAATGGGTC
This sequence comes from Arthrobacter sp., assembly GCF_031988865.1. NCBI lineage: Bacteria > Bacillati > Actinomycetota > Actinomycetes > Micrococcales > Micrococcaceae > Arthrobacter > Arthrobacter sp. The sequence goes on along the minus strand of NZ_DALZXY010000045.1, from coordinate 146 downwards.
GATACCGCCCACCCGGTGGGCGCCGTCGGCAGCACCGGCAATTCCACCGGCCCGCACCTGCACTTCGAGATGCTCGTCAACGGCGAGTATGTCGACCCGATGGAGCGGATCTAGCTCGTCACGTCATCCGCTGCGGCCCAGCCGGG
>NZ_DALZXY010000044.1:0-26808 GCF_031988865.1 Arthrobacter sp. | reverse complement strand
CGCTGCTGGGGCGGGCGCGGCGGCGGCGAATTCGGCCGGAGCCGCCTTGACGGGCCAGGTGCCGTCGATCACTGCATCGGGGTCGCGCTTCCGCAGGTAGGCCTGGAAACTGGCAGCCTGCTCGGCCGCCCACCCGGTCTGCAGCTGGTGAAGCGAGGAGGCTTCCTGCGCCAGGAGCGGGAAGGACCTGGCCATGGCGGCACCGACGGCAAGGGTGGCCATTACATCCGCGGCCGAAGTGTGGGCATTCTCGAAGGCCACGCCGTAATGCTCGGCCATGGCGGTGAGGGTGCGCTTCCCGCGGCGGTAACGGTCTGCCTGCTTGTCCATGATGAATGGGTCGATGACCGGAAACGGTGCCGGCGCCGACAGCCCGGTGCGCGCTGCTTCCCGCGCCAGGACCGTGAAGTCGTAGGCAGCATTAAACGCGAGAACGGGGGTGCCCGCGGCGAAGGTGTCCTGCAGGACCTGGATGATCTGCCCCACAGCGTCTTTGGAGGGCAGGCCATCGGCCCGGGCCCGCTCGGTGCTGATGCCGTGAATGGCGGCGGCCTCTTCCGGAATTTCCACTCCGGGATCAACCAGCCACTCGTGGTGGCGGAGAATCTCGCCGGCCGAGTCCACCAGGATGATCGACGCCGTGACAATCCTCGCCTCCTGCGGGTCCCGCCCGGTAGTTTCCAGGTCAAAGGACGCGCGGGGAAGTTCATGCCAGCTCAACATGTACTCAAACGTACCGGTGGGCACCGACATTTCCGGATTCAGCGCGCCGGGCGCCGCTAGGCTGGGGGACATGCGGGAGGACTATCAGGAAGCGGTATTGGCAACAGCGGAACTTATTCCACCGGGCAAGGTGCTGGCCTATGGGGACATCGCAGAAATCCTCGGCTTCGGCGGCCCACGCCAGGTTGGGGCTGTGCTCGCACGCTGCGGGAGCTCCGTACCCTGGTGGCGGGTCCTCCGAGCCTCCGGTGAGCCTCCGGCCTGCCATGGTCACCGTGCCTGGGAACACTACTCGGCTGAACATACCCCGGTCCGCGGCACGCCTGCCGCCGACGGGACCGGTTACCGGGTCCGGATCGCTGAAGCGCGCTGGCAACCCTCCGCCGCGGACTGGTCAGTGCTAGACGATCTGCGCCGCCGGCTCACCGTACCTGCTCCTGCCGTGGACCCAGAGGACGGGGAAGACCAGGAAGCCGGAGCCACAGCCATGGCGAATCAGGCAATGTCGGTGCGGCGTGGTGAAGTGGAAGCATGAGCATCAACCTGCAACTTGTTCCTCCCGCTGCCGCGGGCAGGGCCGCTCCGCAGCTGAGTCCTGACCAGCGTGAGGCCGTGGACCGTGGCACCGGCAGCGGCCCGCTCCTGGTGCTCGGCGCACCAGGGACAGGCAAGTCCACCGTCCTGGTGGAAACCGCTGTCGCGCGCATCCAGCGTGACGGACTGGATCCGGCAGGCGTGCTCCTGCTCGCGCCGTCGCGGCTGGCAGCAGCCTCCCTGCGCGATGCACTGTCCGCGCGGCTGGAACGCACTATCAGCGCGGCGCCCGCCCGGACCTGGGCGTCCTATGCGTTTGACCTCATCCGCCGCGCCAAAGCGGAGGGCAGGCTTCCGTATGTGACACGGGCGCCCAAGCTCCTCTCCGGCGCCGAGCAGGACGTCATCATCAAGGAACTCCTGGCCGGCCACGGCGAAAACGGAGTTCCGCTGCTGCCTTGGCCCGACTCGCTCACACTGGCCCTGGGGACCCGTGGATTCCGGCAGGAAGTCCGGCAGCTGTTCGACCGCGTGATCGAGCTGGGCCTGGCGCCGGAGGACCTTGCCGGCCTCGGCCGCCGCTACGGCAGGCAGGACTGGGTGGCAGCGGCCGGACTGTACGCCGAATACCGCGATGTCCTGGACATCCGCATGCCCGAAGCGTTCGACCCTTCCGGCATCATCACCACCGCGCTGGACATCCTGGAATCGGATCCGGAGTTCCTGGCCGCTGAACAGGGGCGGCTGCAGCTGATCCTGGTGGACGACCTGCAGGAAGCCAACCCGGCCATTCACCAGCTGCTGGGGCTGTTGGCCGGCGGGCGGGACGCCGTGGTTACGGCCAGCCCGGATACCGTGGTGCAGGGTTTCCGCGGAGCGCGGCCGGATCTGCTTGGCGGCCTGGACAAGACCCTCGGCCCGGGGCTGGAAACAGTGGTGCTCACGTCACAGCACCGGCTTTCCGAACCGGTGGCAGCCGCGTGGCACCGGACAGCGTCGCGGATCTCCGTGGTGCCAGGGCTTCCTTCCTGCCGCACCGCGTCCGGGAGAGCGCAGCCGTGGACCGTGCCATCCGGGGAAGCTTCCCTTCCGGCAGCCACCGCCCACGTGGTGGATTCACCGATGCATGAGCAGCGCTACGTCGCCCAGCGCATCCTCGAAGCCCAGCTGCTGGACGGCCGCCCGCTGGAGGACATCGCCGTGATTGTGCGCACCGGCGGGCAGCTGTCACGGATCCAGCGTTACCTCACCAGCCAGGGGATCGAGGTCAAGGTTCCCGTAGCGGAGAAGGCCGTGCGGGATGAAGCCGCCGTCCGGCCGCTGCTCGACGCCTTCGCCGTCGTCCTGGAACCGGAACTGCTGACACCCGAAACAGCCGTCTCGCTGCTGACCTCCCGGATCGGCGGGGCCGGCTCGCTGGACCTGCGCAGGCTCCGGCAGGCCCTGCGGCGTGAGGAACTGCGGGCCGGCGGCGGCCGCAGCAGCGACGCCCTGCTCGTCGAGGCCCTGCTGGACCCGCTCTCGGATGCAGGCCTGGCGCTGGCAGGCCTTGGCTGGGAAGCCGGTGCAGCCAAGCGCCTGGCCGCGATGCTGCGTGCCGGGAAAGCAGCCGCAGACCAGCCCGGGGCCACCGCCGAAACAGTGCTCTGGGCACTCTGGTCTGCCTCAGGATGGTCCAAAAAATGGGTCGACACCGCGTTGGCCGGCGGGTCTGCGGGGTTGCGGGCAGACCGCGACCTGGACGCCATCATGGCCCTGTTCCAGACCGCGGAACGCTACGTTGACCAGCTGCCGGGCTCCACCCCGGCCCAGTTCCTTGACTACCTCACGAGCTCGGAACTGCCGATGGACACGTTGGCGGCCCGCGCACAGAAGCGCGACGCCGTGGAGCTGCTGACCCCGGCAAGCGCCGCCGGAAGGGAATGGCCGGTGGTCATTGTTGCCGGCATCCAGGAAGGCGTGTGGCCGAACCTGCGGCTGCGCGGGGAGCTGCTGGGCAGCGGCGATCTGGTTTCCGCCGTCGAATTTGGCGACGACTACCGCCGGTACCGCAACCCCCAGACCCTGATGCACGGTATCCGCCATGACGAGCTGCGCAGCTTCTCCACCGCTGTATCCCGAGCCAGGGAAGTGCTGATCTGCACGGCCGTCGCGTCCGAGGACGAGCAACCATCCCAGTTCCTCGACCTTGTCGACCCGCTGCCCGACGGCGTGCTGGCCCGGCCGCGGACCGAGGTCCTGCGTCCGCTGACCCTGCGCTCCCTCGTCGCGGAACTTCGCGCCCACGCCCAGCAGGCTGAGGCCGCACCGGACCTGGCCCGGGAAGCCGCCGGACACCTGGGCCGGATGCTCCGTCACCCCGTCCGGGTACCCGGCGCTGCCCCCGCAGAATGGTGGGGCCTGCTCCAGCTCTCCACAACAGAACCCATCCTGCCCCCGGAGGTGCCGATTCCGGTGTCGCCGTCGAAGGTGGACGCGGTCACCAAATCACCCCTGAGCTGGTTCGTCTCCGCCGCCGGCGGGGAACAGGCCACGGACTTCGCCCGGTCGCTGGGAACCCTTGTCCACCAGATTGCCCAGGACATGCCGGCAGCCACGGGAACCGAATACGCCGCTGAACTGCAGCGCCGCTGGCCAACCCTGGGCATGAAGGACACGTGGGAGGGCAAGATCGATTTCAAACGGGCCGAGACCATGGTCCGCAAACTGGCTGACTACGTGATCCAGATGCGCAAGAGCGGACGAAACCTGGTGGCCGTCGAAAAGGATTTCGAAGCGCAAATCCCGGTGGAGGTCCGCGGTGCCGTGCGCACGGCGCTGCTGCGCGGCCAGATCGACAGGCTGGAGGCCGACGCCGAGGGGCGGCTGTTCATCGTTGACCTCAAGACCGGCAAGTCCGCACCCAAGAAAGCCGACCTGGACGGACACCCGCAGCTCGCCGCCTACCAGGAAGCAGTCCGGGAAGGGGCCCTCGAGGAAGGTCCACCAGTCCCCGGGGGCGCCGCACTGGTCCAGCTCGGCACCACGTCCAAGGGTGTTTCCGTCCAGGAACAGCCGCCGCTGGGAGCCCAGGACACCAGTGCACTGGAGATGATCCAGGAAGCAGCCGCGCGTATGTCCGGCGCCACGTTCGAGACGATTCATGATCCCGCCAGGAGCGGTTTCGGCGGGCACGGCTGCCGCCTGCCGGAAATCTGCCCGCTGTGCACCGAAGGAAAGCAGGTCACCGAGTGAGCGTCCACTTAGGCGAAGACGTACACGAGGGTCAGGTCCAGGGTCCACGGTTCTCCGCCCGGCAGCTGGCGGAACTGCTGCACGGCGACTCCAGCGAGCCGGTGCAGTACCCCACGTCCGCGCAGGAGGACATCATCGAGGCCCCGCTGGAACCGCTCCTGGTGGTTGCCGGCGCCGGGTCAGGCAAGACCAAGACCATGGCCGACCGGGTCGTGTGGCTGGTGGCCAACGAACTCGTGGCACCCGAACAGATTCTCGGGGTGACCTTCACACGCAAAGCCGCTGGGGAGCTCGCCACCCGTATCCGGCAGCGGCTCCGGCTGCTGTTCCGGATGCTGGGGGAGGAATCCGGCGGCACGGACCCGGACCAGCTGGAAGCAGCAGTATCCACCTATCATTCCTACGCCAACGGGATCGTGAACGACTACGGCCTGCGGATCGGCGTCGAGCGGGACTCCGTCATGCTCGGCGGTGCACAGTCGTGGCAGCTGGCCAACGAAGTGGTCGAGGCTTATTCAGGGGACTACGAGCATTTCACGGCAGCCAAGTCGACCCTCGTAAATGCCGTGCTGCAGATGGCGTCCGAATGCTCCGAACACCTGAGGGCTCCCGCCGAGGTCAGGGCTGAGCTGGAACACCAGGTCGCCGAGATTCAGGCCCTGCCCTACCAGGCGGGGAAAACCAAGGAACCTGCGCAGGCGGCCAAGACACTGCTGGGTAAGCTTCGCACCAGGATCTCGGTCACCGAACTGGTGGAGTCCTACCAGCGGGCCAAGGCGGAACGCAGGCAGCTGGACTTTGGTGACCTCGTGGCGCTCGCAGCCCGCATCGCCGAGGAAATCCCGGAGGCGGTCACGATGGAGCGGGCCAAGTACAAGGTGGTGCTGCTCGATGAGTTCCAGGACACCTCCCACGCGCAGATGGTGCTTTTCTCCAAGCTGTTTGGTGACGGCACACCCGTAACGGCGGTGGGTGACCCGCACCAGTCCATCTACGGGTTCCGCGGTGCCTCCGCCGGGCAGCTGGGCACTTTCCGCACCCACTTCCCGAGGGTGCTGCCCGACGGGAGCCGGACCCCCGCCCCGATGGCCAACCTGTCCGTCGCCTGGCGGAACTCCACAGCCATCCTGGCCACCGCCAACGCAGTGTCCGGCCCGCTGAACAAACCCGTTCCCTGGCTGAAGAACAATCGGCCGCTGGACGTGCCCGAACTGGAAGCCAAACCCAAGGCGCCGGTAGGTGAGGTGTATCTGGGCCGCTACCTCTCGGAAAAAACCGTCGCCCTTCCCGACGGGACCGTAAGCGTGGGCGAAGCAGAGGCACTGGCCGCGGAAATCGCGAAACTGCGGCTTCAATGGTGGAAGCGCCCGCACGAGACAGATTCCCGGGGCAACCTGCTGCCGCCGACAGTTGCCGTGCTGTGCCGGGGAAAGAAGCAGTTCGACCCGATCCGCCGGGCACTCGAAGCGCACGGCATCCCGGTGCAGATCGTGGGGCTGGGCGGACTGCTCTCCACTCCGGAGATCGTTGACCTGCTGGCCGTGCTCCGCGTCCTGGGAGACCCCGGACGGTCAGATTCCATGCTGCGGATCCTCGCCGGTGCCCGTTGGCGGATCGGCCCCGCCGATCTGATGGCGCTCGCGGACTGGTCCCGGCACCTGGTGCGGGTCCGCGAACGTGCCGTACGCGTGCAGGACCTGGCCGACGTCGACGGTCCGGACGAGGGCGGGGCAGCGGTCGTCGAGACGGACCTGTCCGAGGCCGGCAGCCTCGTGGAGGCCGTGGACCACCTGCCCAAGCCTGGCTGGGTTTCCCATACCGGGCGGTCCCTGACCGAAACGGGATTGACCCGTATCGCTGCCCTGCGCGATGAGCTTCGCGAACTGCGCGGCTACGTTGGCGAGGACCTGACCACCTTGATCGGAGAGGTGGAACGCCGCATCCTGCTGGACATCGAGGCCGCCGCCAAACCAGGGATCAGCATCCACGAATCCCGGCGCAACCTCGATGCCTTCGTTGACGCCGCGGCAACGTTCAGCGCCTCGGCCGACCGCGTGGACCTAGCCGCGTTCCTGGCCTGGCTCGAAGTAGCCGATGAGGAGGAGAACGGGCTGCCGGTCACCCAGCTGGAGACCAGCCGGGAAGCTGTCCAGCTGCTGACCGTGCATGCCTCCAAGGGGCTGGAATGGGATGTGGTTGCGGTTCCCGGCCTGAGTGAAGGCCAGTTCCCCAACGACAAGGACTCGCGCTGGAGCAGCGGCAACGAGGCCATCCCGTGGAACCTCCGCGGTGATGGGCCGGACCTGCCGCAGTGGGACTGGGAGCAGCCGGACCAGAAGTCCTGGGTGGACGCCGAAAAGCTGTTCGCCGAAGACGCCCGCGGCCATGCGGAGCGTGAGGAACGCCGGCTCGCGTACGTCGCGTTCACCCGCGCCAAGCACGTCCTGCTCTGCACCTCCAGTGCCTGGGGCGGCGGACGGTCCAAGCCGACGGCGGCGTCACGCTACCTCCTGGACCTTTATGAACTCGGAGAAGCGGGCGCTGCGGGGTTCCATCTGCTGTCCTGGCTGGAACCGGAGAGCGAAGGAGACGAGAACCCTGCCAACGCGACCGCAGAACGCGCCGTGTGGCCCAAGGACCCGCTCGCTCCGGTCCGCCGGACCGCGATGGAGGCTTCCGCTGCCGCCGTGCTGGCAGCGGCCAGCGCGCAGGGGATGGCGGATCCGGGCCAGACTTTCCCGGCCAGCGCCCACCCGGCATCCGGTGCCGGCCCGGACACGGACGGCGATATGGCGGCATTCCAGCCGCGGCGCTGGGGCAGGGACGTCGAACTTGTCCTGGCGCGGCACCGGGCACGGGATGAGGTGATGGAGGTTGAGCTCCCCGCCCACATCTCCGCGTCCATGCTGGTGGACCTGCAGGATGATCCGGACGCGGTCACCCGCCAGCTTCGACGGCCCGTTCCCCGCGAACCAGGAATGGCTGCCCGTAAGGGCACGGCATTCCATGCCTGGATCGAGGAGTTCTTTGGCCGTAGCGGCATGCTCGACCTCGATGAACATCCCGGCGCCGCCGATGCGTATGTTGACGAGGCCTACCAGCTCGAGGACATGGTGGCCACGTTCGAGGCCTCGGAATGGGCGTCCCGCACGCCCGCATTCATCGAAGTACCAGTGGAGACCCGGGTGGACTCCGTGGTCGTTCGAGGCCGGATCGACGCTGTCTTCCGGGACGACGACGGCGGCTGGGACCTGATCGACTGGAAAACAGGTGCGCCTCCGTCGGCCGACAAGCTGGCGGTGAGGTCGGTGCAGCTCGCGGTCTACCGCCTGGCCTGGTCCCGGCTTCAGGGTGTGCCGCTCGAGAAGGTGCGCGCCGCTTTCTACTACGTGGCGGCGGACAAGGTTATCCGTCCACACAACCTGCTGGGCGAAACGGATCTCGAGAAGATCATCATCGGTTCCGCTCCCGGAACCCCTGCCAAGGGCTGAAAAGAGGGCGGACCGACAGGCTCACCACAAACGGGTACCGCCGTCCGAAGTGGACAGCGGTACCCGTTTATCGAATGCGGGAGGGGACAGCTAAGGGTGTCGGGCCTACGCCTAGGGGGTCGCCCGGCGGAGCGTGCCGTAAGAGCCAGCGGCAAGGAGCACGCCTCCCAGCAGCAGCCAGCCGGCGAGGGAGAGCGGGGTCAGCTGAAGGAACCAGGCACCAACTGCGGCCCAGGAATCGGTCATCGTGGCGCCGCCGACCCCGGCCAGGAGCACAAGCCCAAAGCCGACGAGTGCTGCTGTCAGACCGAGCATCCGCCAGCGCCGGTAGACCGTGGCGAACCAGAAACCGAACATAAACAGCAGCATGGTCAGCGCAAAGTAGAGCAGGATCTGGACGTACCACGCGGAGTCAGCGATCCAGGGGATAGCGAAGATGTTGCCGTTGACTCCCCATCCGTTGGTCGCCTTTTCGACCAGCCCGAGCAGCCAGTACAGCACTCCCAAGCCCAAGGCGAGGACGGAGAACAGGCCCAGGGTACCGAGGTAGAAGGAGCGGCGGCTGACGCTCATGGCCTGGGAGAACGGGAACGTGAGGCTCAGGGACTGGAGTCCCGCGCCGAAAAAGTACCACATGACCGCTTGGCCGGAGAGCGCCAGCCGCGTACCGCCGTCGTCGGGCACCAGCGCCAGGATGGCCAGGGCGATAAGCGTCGAAGCGGCGAGGATGATGGCGGGTGTTCCGAGGTAGAGCCATTTGTTCAGCAGCTGCATGCGGGCTACCGCGAGCGGGCGGTTCATCGCAGGACCTCCAGATTCTTGTCATTGCGGCCCGCGGGGGAGCCGTAGTGTTCGTTCGCCTTGAGGGTGCGGCGGATGATGAGCTGCTGCAGGGAGACCGGGGCGATTTCCAGACCGAGGTCCAGGGCCCGTTCCCTGTCATCCGGGGAGAGCGGGGTGTCGACGGTGACGGAGGCCAGGGCACCCAGCGCCTCGCGGTGCAGTACCGGCCGTCCGGCGACGAAATCCTCGACAGTTTCAGACTTTCCGGCGACGGCGAAAGCCGAACCCATCACGGTCTCGACCTCGTCGTCCATGACGATCCGGCCACGGTCGATAACGATGACGTGTTCCAGCAGGTTTGCCACTTCGTCGATCAGGTGGGAGGAGAGGATGATGGTGCGCGGATAGTCCGCGAAGTCCGTAAGCAGCCGGTCGTAGAAGAGCTGCCGGGCCACGGCGTCCAGCCCCAGGTAGGGCTCGTCGAAGAACGTCAGTTCCGCCCGGGAAGCCAGTCCGATGATGACCCCCACTGCTGAGAGCTGGCCGCGTGAGAGCTTCTTGATCCGTTGTTTCCGGGGCCGGGGAAGCTGGAAGTCCTCGAGCAGGGTCTGCGCGAGGTCAACATCCCAGTTCGGGAAGAACATGGCGGCTGCGTCCAGGGCGTTGCGGACGGTGAAGTCGTCGGGGTATTTCTGGGATTCGCGGACGAAACAGATGCGGGAAAGGACCTGCTCGTTTTCGAACGGATCCGCCCCAAAAACCCGCACCTCTCCCGAGCTGGCGAAGCCCTGGGCAGTGAGGATGGACATCAGGGTGGTTTTGCCTGCGCCGTTGCGGCCGAGCAGGCCATAGATCCGGTTTGGCGCGATGTTGATGCTGACATTGTCTAGGGCAAGTTCGTCCCGGTAACGCCGGGTCAGGTCGCGGGTTTCTATGACGTTCATGGTGCCGGGGTCCCTTCATATTCAGCGGCACTGCGTTGGATGAGATCTGTAAGCGCTCCGGCGTCGATGCCCAGTTTCCGGGCTTCGGCGGCGAGGGGCTGTACGTATTGCCGGTAGAACTGTTCGCGGCGTTTGGCGAGAACGGCGGCACGGGCCCCGGGAGCAACGAACATCCCGATTCCCCGGCGCTTATAGAGCAGGCCCTGGTCCACGAGCAGGTTGACGCCCTTTGCCGCTGTTGCCGGGTTGATCCGGTAGAAGGCAGCGATTTCATTGGTCGATGGCACCTGGCCCTCCTCCTGCAGCACACCATCGAGGACGTCACCTTCGATCCGTTCAGCGACCTGCTGAAAGATCGGCCTGCTGTCGTCAATCACGGAATCCTGCCTTGCTGGGGTTCATTCTTACACCTGGCTCATTGGTTAGTTACTTGACTAAGTAACCATGTAGGCGGGAGGGTGTCAATAACTAGCGTCAAGGAATTTTCGCGGACGGCGGCGCGCAGCAAAAAACGCCCGCCTGGACTCCGGGCGGGCGCTTTATTGCTTCACGCTTTATTGCTTCACGCTTTATTGCTTGAGGGGGGCGTTTCGGTCGTCGGGAACGAGCTCAGCCTGTTGCTTGGTCGTAGACCGCGACGAGCCGGTCAAGAAACTCCTGTACTGCCGTTCGTTCCTGCGCCGACATTCCCTCGATAAGTTCCTCGACACCTTCGATCATGGGTAGTACGCGTTCATAGGCCCGGTCGGCAGAACTCTGGGCGGCGGTGACGATCAGTTTCCGCCCATCGGAGGGGTGGCGATCGCGCCTGATGTGGCCGGCCTCTTCGAGCCTGTTCAGCACAAGCGTCGTGGCGGCTGTCGAAATCCCAAGCCGTCTCGCGAGCTCCGTGGGCGTGGCCGGGCCGGTGGCGATCAGGTGGTCCATCGCCTCGAGCCCCGGCGCGTCCACTCCCAGCTCGGAGGCCAGATATCGATCAAAGCGTTGTTGCCGAATGGTCAGCTGTTGAATGCGTGCGCGGATGTCATCCTCCGGGAGCTGCCGGCCGTCCCGCCGTGCCGCTTCCCGGTCCCTTCGGTCCGGACGCGATGATGCATCGGCGGGTGACCGGGTAGTGCTTTTGACATCCATATCCTCCATAGTAATACTCTAAGTTGCCAATATGATTGATAATCAAGAACTGGAGCAACTTTGATGGGCGCAACCGCCACAACCCCCTACCGCTGGCGGTGGCTCATCCTCGGGGTGATGCTCACTGCCGAGATTATGGACCTGCTTGATTCCACGATCGTCAATGTCGCCGGGCCGGACCTTGAACGCTCGCTGGGAGCGTCCGCGCTCGGACTGCAGTGGGTGATCGGCGGCTACGCGTTGACCCTCGGCGCCGGGCTGATCCTGGGCGGACGGCTCGGGGACCGTTTCGGCCGGCGCCCGATGTTCCTGGCAAGCCTGCTGGCCTTCACGATCGTCTCCCTGCTTTGCGCCCTTGCTCCAAGCATTGAAGTCCTGATCGCGTTCCGGCTGATGCAAGGCGTCGCGGGAGCGATGCTGCTGCCGCAGGGCCTGGGTCTGCTGCGGGAGAACTTTTCCGGCAAGGAACTGGGCCAGGTTTTCGGTGTCTTCGGGCCGGTCCTGGGCTTGGGCGGCATTCTGGGTCCGATCATCGGCGGTGGTCTCATCGAGGCCAACCTGTTTGGGCTCGGATGGCGCGCGGTGTTCCTCGTTAATGTGCCCATCGGACTCGCGGCCCTCATCGTCGCGTGGCGGATTCTTCCCCGCCGGGCCGGAGATAAGACCGTCGGGGTGGATGTCGTTGGAGCGGCCATCATCGTTGTGGCTTCGGCGCTGCTGGTGCTGCCGCTGAACTTCGGACAGGAGCAGGACTGGCCCCTTTGGACGTGGTTGAGCATCGTGGCAGGGCTCGGCGGGTTTGTGGCGTTCGCGTGGCACCAACGAGCAGCGGCCCGGCATGGCCGGACCCCGCTTGTTGTGCCGGGAATTTTCTCCCGCCGGGCCTACACCCTGGGTCTGGCCGGCATAGCGCTTTACTTCAGCGCACTCATCGGGACACAGCTGATCCTGACGCTGTTCCTGCAGATCGGCCAGGGGTTCAGTGCCGGGGAAGCCGGACTGGGCAACCTGCCCGTCGCCTTGGGCACCGCCGTCGGCGGCGCGCTGAGCGGAGCGTTCCTCGCTGAGCGGCTTGGCCGCGCCGTTCTACAAATCGGAGCTGTCGTCCAGATCCTCGGTGCTGCGATCCTCTGGATCGAACTCGGTTCGGGAGGACCGTTTGATATCTGGCAGATCGTGCCGGGGATTGCCGTGATCGGATTTGGATCGGGTCTGGTCATCGCAGCGCTGTTCAGCATCATCCTGGCAGCGGTCAAGGACGAGGAGATCGGATCGGCGTCAGGGGTCCTTACGGCCGTGCAAGCGATCGCGAGTTCGATCGGCGTCGCAGTGTTCGGGTCAACCTTCTTCTCCGTCATCACAGAGGGTTCACCCGCGGATGCCTTCCGAAGCGCACTGCTCATCCAGGCAGGGTTGCTCGTCGCATTCTTCGTGCTGACCTTCCTGTTCCCACTGAAGGGGCGGGCCGACGAGCATGGCGCCGGACCGGACAACCAAGCCAGCCCGTTGAAAAAAGAATCCGCCCTGGCCCCTGAATGATCGCGGTGCAGCGGGTGATTGCCTGCTTGCGTAACAGCCGCCCTGGGAATTCACGCTGACACTTCGGAGGCTCTGGAAAAGCGGATCAGTTAACGTGCCGGACGCGTTTCTTTCTTGGCGTCTGGAGCGGTGCCCTCGGTCAGCGGAATGGCAGTGGTCGCCGGTCCCGGTTCCCCGGCCCCGGTGGGCGTTGCATCCGAGCCGGCGGCCTCCTCCGGCACTGCCGCGGGCACGGGCGTGCTGACCTCCCCGGCTACTGACAGGCTGGTGGGATCCTGCTGCGTTGAGGCGGTGGCCTTCCCGCTTTCCGCGGGGGCGGCTCCCGCAGCTCCGCTGTCCTGGTCCGCCGGTGCTTCATCTCCGGCGGCGTACAGTCCGCCTGGCTCACCCGAGGGCACGCTGATGGGAAGGACGCTCACTTTGGCTTCAGCCTTGGTGCCCACCCTGGTTCCAGCCGCGGTCTTTCCAGCGCTTGGGGGATTCGACGCGGAGATGCCCGCGGACTCGTACTCCTGCGGCGCGGACTCTGCTTCGGCGGCCAGGGCAGCAGCCTGTTCCAGGATGTCCGCTTCCAGCGTGGAGAGCATTTCTTCGGCTTCGGCGATCATCACAGCGTTCTGCGCTGCCAACCCGCGTACCAGCCATTGGGCCAGGGCGAATTCAGCGGAGAGTGCTGCCCGCCGGATGAGGTGGGGATCCACAGCATCCGGGCGCGCTGCGACGTAGGCTTCGTGGATGGCGTCCGTGAAAGCGGTGTTGTCGGCTGCGATTAGCCAGGCGAAATCGTCGGCAGGGTCCCCGATGCGCAGGTCGGTCCAGCCACTGACGGCACTGATCCGATTGCCGGAGACAAGCATGTTGTCCTCGTGCAGGTCGCCGTGCACCACGGTGGGGCTGAACCGCCAGAGCCCGACGTCTTCCAGTGCGTGTTCCCAGCGGCGCAGCAGTGTGGCCGGGATCTTGCCGGTGGTGGCTGCCTGGTCCAGTTCGTTCAGCTTGCGCTGGCGGAACTCGTTGGCCGTATAGCTGGGCAGATCCGCGTTGTTGACGAGTGACTGGGGCAGGGCATGAACCGCGGCCATGGTGCGGCCAATATCTGCAGCCAGGTCTTTGCCCAGGGCAGCTAGCTCGTCGATGTCCCGGGTGGACCCGGGAAGGTGTGAGTAGACGAAGGTGCACAGCTCGCCCTGGCGTACTGTTCCAGCGACGTAGGGCAGCGCGAAGGGCAGTTCAGCGCGCACTGCCGGGACGAAGGCCCGCAGGACGAGCAGCTCGGTTTCGAGGCGCATGCTGGCCTCCACATGCTTGGGGGAGCGCACCCGCCACTGTTTGCCGGCGTCGTCGACGAGGAGAGCGGAGTCGAAATCCGCTGCGTCGTCCGGCGAACCGGCAACGCCGGTAAGCGCCAGTGCCGGTACGGCGGCGCTGGCCAGGGCTGCCAATTCCATGGGAGTGCGTTTCACACCTTTAACCGTAGGGGTACATGTGGCACGAGTAACCCATAGGGCCCCGGCGAGTCGGAAGAGCGTGAGGAAAACCTCAGCTCTATCCACTGCATGGCGTCCCGCTTTCTGCTTGGGGTTCCTCAGTCAGTACGGTAGGTATATGAGCAGCCCGCTACGCACAGCAGAGACCCCGCAACTTGGAACGCTGCCGCTGGCACGCGGTGCCGTGGACCGGGGCAGCGAACGGAGAGTCGCCGAAGACCTCTTCGCGACGATCCTTGAGCTGCCGTCCACCCGCGTTATGTATATTTCCGGGGGCAAGACCTTAGTCAGGGACACGGTCAGGGACACCTTCAGGAGCACGGCCAGGGACACCGAACTCGTCCTTGACCGGCCAGGACCCGGAGGATTCGGCACCGATCCGGTGTATCTCGGACGCACGCTTGAAAACGGGTCGGTGGCCGCGGGAGCCGACGTCGTGATGGTGACGCTGCCGGCAGAGGAAGCGCCGCCGGCCTTGGACGGCACCCGCTGGGCGGGACTGCGCGACGTCGCTACGACCCTGGGCGCCCTGGACGCCGGACTGTTTGTCGAAGCCTGCGCTGTGTCGAACTGGCATGCCACCCACACGCACTGCCCGCGTTGCGGCGCGCCAACCGAACTGGAACAGGGCGGTTGGGTGCGGCGCTGCCCCGAGGACGGCAGCCAGCACTTCCCCCGCACCGATCCGGCAATCATCGTGGCCATCACCGACCCCCAGGACCGGATACTGCTTGGCTCCGCGGCCGCCTGGCCGGGTAACCGGTACTCCACGCTCGCCGGTTTCGTCGAGCCCGGGGAATCGCTGGAAGCGGCCGTGATCCGCGAGGTGGCGGAGGAAGCCGCCGTCGTGGTGCGCAACCCGCAGTACCTCGGATCGCAGCCCTGGCCGTTCCCCGCGTCCCTGATGCTCGGTTTCTGCGCGGAGGCGGACGGCACTGAACCGCAGGCCGACGGCGTCGAAATGTCCGACGTCCGCTGGTTCAGCAGGAAGGAACTCACCGAGGCCGTGGCCGCGGGGGAAGTGACCATCCCCTCATCGATTTCCATTGCCCGCAACCTGATTGACCGCTGGTACGGGGGATCCGTGCCAGAGCCGGTCCCGGCGGGCGGCAAATGATCACCGACTCGCTCGAAGCGCGCATCCTTTCAGGGCTCGACGACGAACAACGCGAAGTCGCGACCACGCTGAGCGGGCCGCTGTGCGTCTTGGCAGGTGCCGGAACCGGAAAGACCCGGGCCATTACCCACCGCATGGCCTACGGCATCCACTCCGGCGTATACAAGCCGCAGCAGGTCCTCGCCGTCACCTTCACCGCCCGGGCAGCTGCCGAAATGCGCACCCGGCTGCGGGACCTGGGGGCAGGGGGAGTCCAGGCCAAAACGTTCCACGCCGCGGCCCTCAAGCAGCTGCAGTACTTCTGGCCGCAAACCGTGGGCGGGCCCCTGCCGGCACTGCTGGACCACAAAGCCCAGCTGATCGCCGAAGCTGCCCGGCGGCTGCGGCTCTCCACCGACCGTGCCGCGATTCGTGATGTGGCAGCGGAAATCGAGTGGGCGAAAGTCTCGATGCTCACACCGGACAGCTATGTCCGGGCGGCCGCCGGCCGCGACGCACCGGCAGGTTTCGATCTCACCACAGTGTCCCGGATCTTCCAGTCCTACGAAGACGTGAAGGTGGACCGGAACGTCATCGACTTCGAGGACGTGCTGCTGATTATTGTGGGCATCCTGCAGGAAGACCAGCGGGTTGCCGCCACCGTGCGCGACCAGTACAGGCATTTTGTAGTGGACGAGTACCAGGACGTTTCGCCGCTGCAGCAGCGGCTGCTGGACCTCTGGCTGGGTGAGCGCGACGAACTCTGCGTCGTGGGCGACGCCAGCCAGACCATCTACTCGTTCACCGGAGCAACCTCCCGGCACCTGCTGGATTTTCCGCACCGGTTCCCCGGGGCACAGGTTGTGAAGCTGGTCCGGGACTACCGCTCGACGCCGCAGGTGGTCAACCTTGCCAACCGCATCCTGGCGGCCCGCACGGCGGAAGGCGAGCGCTCGCGGAACGCGCCGCCGTGGCCCGAACCGCTGGAACTTATTGCGCAGCGCAGCCCCGGTCCGGAGCCGTCTTTCACCGAGTGCTCCGACGACGAAGCGGAAGCCACCCAGGTGGCCGCGCGGATCCGGAAACTGGTGGACAGCGGCGTTGAAGCCAGCCAGATTGCCGTCCTGTTCCGGACCAACGGCCAGTCCGAGGCCTACGAACAGGCTCTGGCCACCGCCGGAATCGGCTACCAGCTGCGCGGCGGCGAGCGCTTCTTCGCCCGCCGGGAGGTGCGCGACGCGATGCTCCAGCTGCGCGCGGCCGCCCGTTCGGTCGGCAACGAGCCGGTGCCGCAGCTGGTGCGGGACATCCTGGCCAACCTCGGTTACACCGCCGAAGCACCCTCGGGCGGGGGAGCGACCCGTGAACGCTGGGAATCCCTGGCCGCACTGGTGGCCCTTGCCGATGAACTGCACGCCAACCGCACCATGGACCCGGAGAGCATCTTCACGCTCCAGGACTTCACCGCCGAACTCGAGGAACGTGCTGCCGCGCAGCATGCACCGAAGGTGCAGGGCGTGACCCTCGCCAGCCTGCACTCCGCCAAGGGCCTTGAATGGGACGCCGTGTTCCTGGTGGGTCTCAGTGAAGGCCTGATGCCTATCTCCTTCGCGGATACCCCGGAAGCGGTGGATGAGGAGCGGCGGCTGCTGTATGTCGGGATCACCCGCGCCCGGGAACACCTGGCCCTGTCCTGGTCCACTGCCCGGACACCTGGCGGGCGGGCCAACCGCAAGCCCTCACGGTTCCTGGACGGACTGCGCCCTAATACGGCCCGGGACGCAGCAGGTCCGCGCCAGGTGCGTCCGGCCCGGAAGAAGGTCTCCGGCCCGGCAAAGTGCCGAGTGTGCGGGACACTGCTGGGTTCCGGCGCGGAACGCAAGATGGGCCGATGCAACGACTGCCCGGCCACCTACGACGAAGTAACGTTCGAGGCGCTGCGGGAATGGCGGCGTGAGACGGCCAGCGAGGCAGGCGTTCCAGCCTTTGTGGTGTTCACCGACGCAACACTGGTGGCCATTGCCGAGGACAAACCGCCAACGCTGAACCGGCTGGCCACCCTGGCAGGCGTCGGGCCGTCCAAGCTGGAGCGCTACGGCGAAGCCGTCCTGGCGGTCCTCGCAGCGCACCCCGGCCCTTAGGCTGCCTCCCGCGCACTCCGGCCTCTAGGCTGCCTGGCTGCCGGCGGACTGCAGCCGGCAGCCACAACCGGGATGGAACTCGAGAGGTTCCAGTCCGATGTGCCCGTCGGCGGTCCGCAGCTGCAGTACGGCGGACCAGGTCACGGGCTGGGCCAATCCGTCGATAAAGGACAGCGCCTGGCCAGCGGCGATCCCGGCGGCCAGGCCGGCGGCTGAGACTTCCTCACCGCCTGGTCCGCGTGGCTTGTTCGGTTGCTCCCGGTCCGGAGCCTCCGGCGCTGAGGAGGCATACCAGCCGGGGTCGGCGTCGCCCCGGTGCCGGTCCAGGCAGCCCAGGCATGGTGTCGCCCCGGGGACCACGAGCGGTCCCACCTGGTAGCCGTACTGCTGGACCGTGACGGTGAGGTGGGGCCGTTCCCGTTCAACTCCGGCCAGGGAGAGCAGGGGCCCGGGCTGGTCGCCGGCGAGCACGGCCAGGTCAGCGCCCGCGGCGGTCAGCTGCGGATCCGGTCCCGGAACGTGCAGGACCCGGACCGTTGGATCGATCCGGTAGAGATGCCGTTTGACCGCCCGGAACCGCGGCATCCCGATGTCAGTCAGCGCATAGGCGGGGCCGACGTCGGCGGGAGATACGAGGGCCGGGTCGCCCAGCAGCAGAGTGCCGATTCCGGCGGCTGCCAGTATCCGCGCCAGGAGCGCCCCGCAGCGGCCCAGGCCCTGGATTTCGACGGCGGCAGCAGCGCGGCGGACCACGGGCCCGGACGCATCCTGGCCGTAGACGGCAGAGAGTCTCTGGATATCCGGGCGGAGCCGTTCCTGCCGCAGCGGAGGCAGGGCACAGGAGCTTCCCTGCCAGGGGAGGAGGACCGGTTCCAGTGCGGTGAGGAGCTGAGCCTGGCGTTCGACGCCGACACCTGTCTCTGCGGCCGATGCTGGCTCCGCGCCGTCGGGAATGCCGTCGCGCAGCCGCCCAACAAACGCCAGGTCGGCGGCCGTCAGGCCGGCCAGCAGCAGCGCCCCGGGTCCGAGACCGAACTGCCGCCGGTCGGGCCCAAGGTCAAGGATGTAGATTCCCGGGTTAATCCGCATGCTGGCCCTCCTGGACTGACGGCGGTCGGAGAATGTGGGAGGACCCATGCTGGCATACGCGGGAGCCGTCGCCGGGGTTATCCACAGGTTTACGAACCCGCCGGCCGCCGGAATATGGTGGAGGTATGCCCTCCCCATCTGTTCCCGCCACCACCCGTGGCGGGCTGCCTATCGAAGTGCGCCGTTCCGCCCGCCGCAAGCGCACCGTCAACGCGGTGTTCCGGGACGGGGTGGCTGTGGTGTCCATTCCGGCGCATTTCACCCGGACGCAGGAAGCGGAGTGGGTGCAGCGGATGGTGGACCGGCTGGAGACCCGGGCGGCTGCTCCGGTTCCTGACCCGGCACGCGCCGATTCGGATCTTGCGCGGCGGGCGGCCGAGCTTTCCGGACGCTACCTTGGCGGGGCGGCGAAGCCCGTTTCCGTCCGGTGGGTCAGCAACCAGAACTCGCGCTGGGGCTCGGCCACACCGGCGCGCGGCACCATCCGGCTTTCAGACAAACTGGTGGGTATGCCGGAATGGGTTGTCGATTACGTGCTGCTGCATGAACTCGCACACCTGATTGAGTCCTCACACGGTCCACGTTTTTGGCGGCTCCTGGAGTCCTATCCCCAGACCGAAACGGCGAAGGCCTTCCTGTCCGGCGCCGCGTATGCCAGTGCGCGCGGGCTCAGCGGGGAGATGGCCGAGGGCTGACCAGGTTCCGCCGGGGCAGTAATTGTGCCCCGGTGGAACGGCCGCGTCCGGCTCAGGAAGTGCTGCCGCCCTTGCCGCCGTCGGGGTTGTCCGGACCGGATTCGCCGTCGGGGTTCCCGTCATCGGGGGTTCCGTCCGGGTTCTCGTCGCCGGAGCCCGCAGCCTCAGCCGAACGCGCGTCCGGAGCGTCATCGGGCTCATCGAAGCCTCCCTCGAGCAGGCGCCGAAGGGCAGCATCAACATCGGAATCCGATGCATCGAGCAATTCACGGCGCTTGCTGAAGCCCAGGGGATCGTCCAGGTCCTTGGACGTTGGCATCAGGTCGGGGTGCTGCCAGATGGCGTCCCGTCCTTCAAGTCCGCGTTCTTCGCGCAGTTGAGCCCACAGGACGGCAGCATCGCGCAGCCGGCGGGGACGCAGCTCCAGCCCCACCAGGGAAGCGAAGGTGTGCTCTGCCGGTCCGCCGCTGGCCCGGCGCCGCCGGATCATTTCGCGCAGCGCCGCAGCGGAGGGCAGGTTGGATGTGGCGCCGGCCGTAACCTCGTCGACCCAGCCTTCAACCAGTGCCAGCGCTGTCTCCAAACGTTCAAGGGCAGCTTCCTGGGCTGGCGTCCGCTCAGGTTGGAAGACCCCGCCGGCCAGGGCTTCCTGCAGGGATTCGGGATTACCCGGGTCGATGTCGCGGGCCATCTCTTCGATCTTGGAAATATCGATGTGGATGCCGCGGGCGTAGCTCTCGATGATGCCGAAGAGGTGCCCTGCAAGCCAGGGCGCATGGGCGAAGAGCCGTGCATGGGCCGCCTCGCGCACGGCAAGGTAGAGCCGGATCTCGGTCTCCGGAACGTCCAGGCCCTCGCCGAAGGCGGTAACGTTGGCCGGCAGCAGCGCCATGGTGCCGGCGGCCAGGGGAAGGCCGATGTCCGTCGAGCTGACGACTTCCTTGGACAGTGCACCGACGGCCTGGCCCAGCTGGATCCCGAACATCGCGCCGCCCATGTTCGCCAGCATGGAGGACGCCCCACCCATCATGGACTTCATTTCCTCGGGCATCTGGGTGGAGATGGCGTTGGAGAGCGCTTCGGAAATGCTGACGGCTACGGGCTCGGTGAGGCGGCGCCATGAATCCATCGTTGCCTCGACCCACTCTGCGCGGGACCAGGCCTTGCCGATTGCCCCCGTGGATGGGAAGTCCGTAACCGGATCCAGCCACATCTGGGCCACGTGCAGCGCCTCGCCGACGTCGCGCGCCTGCTGCGCGGTGACCGATGGGTCGCTGTCGGTGGCCGCCACACGGCGGGCGTTGTCCTTGGCGAGCTGCCAGTTGACCGGTCCGTCCGAGGGTGTGCTGAACATGGCCTGGACCTGCTGGAAGATCATGGCCATGGCGTTCGGGTCGGAGGGCAGCCCTGCGGCCTTTGCCAGCTCCTGCGGATCAATGCCTCCGGCGCCTGGGGCCTGCCCGCCGAAGAGGCGCGCGAGCATTTCTGACAGCGGATCCTGGGGCGAATCCCCGTGGTCGGAGGGGTTTGAGCTCATGGGTACCACCGGTCCTGTGGAAGTTCTGTGCCTGGGCGCCCGGTGGATCACCGGCCGCCTGGGTTCCCACGTTACCGGCAGGCGCCATGGCGTGTCCCGCATTCCGGGATTCGTTCGCTGTTGGCAAAGGAGCACGTGGGACAATGGCTCGTGCGCTCCTCCAACGATGACCATTCTTTCGCCGGCACCGGCCCGGATTCGCAGGTCCCGGACAATGATCCCGGCACCGGACAACCCCAGTCCCGGCGGCGTTCGCCCCGGCGGCGTGCCCTGCTCATTGCCGGTGGAACGGCGGTTGTGCTCGGTGGAGCCGGGCTGCTGCTGCCCGCCCCCTATATCGTCGAATCGCCGGGCCCCACGTTCAACACCATCGGGGAGATTTCGTCCAGTCCCCTGATCAGCGTCGAGGGCCACGAAACGTACCCGACGACGGGCGAGCTGGACCTTACCACCGTGTACGTCGCGGGCGGCCCCAACGGCGGGGTCAGCATGGCCGAGGTGCTGGCAGCCTGGATCAATCCTGATGATGCCGTGCTGCCTGTCGACTTCGTTTATCCGCCGGGAACCACCAGCGGCGAGGTGAAAGAGGAGAATGCCGCGGCGATGACCTCTTCACAGGAATCGGCCGTGGCCGCAGCGCTGGCGCAACTCGATATCCCGTTCACCGAGGAGCTGTCCGTCGCCGGTGTTATGGAAGGGTCGCCGGCTGAAGGGAAGCTGGAAAACGGAGACATCCTGCTGAAGGTGGACGGCAAGCCCGTCGAGGGGATGGACTCCCTGCGCCAGGCACTGAACGAAACCGGGGGAGACGCGGCCGATGTCACGGTCCGGAGAAACGGGGAAGAACAGGCCTTGAGTATTTCCCCTGAGGTTTCGGACGCCGGCACCTACCAGATCGGCGCCTACCTCAGCATCGACTACACCTTCCCGTTCGACGTCAGCATCGCACTGGAAAATGTCGGAGGGGCCTCCGCAGGCACCATGTTCGCCCTCGGGATCATCGACAAGCTCACCCCGGGGGAGCTGACCAACGGGCAGCACTTCGCCGGCACCGGCACCATCGATGCAGCGGGGAACGTGGGACCTATCGGCGGGATCGAACAGAAAATGGTGGGCGCGAAGAACTCCGGTGCCCAGTATTTCCTGGCGCCCGAAGCCAACTGCCGGGAAGTAGCCGGGAACATCCCTGATGACTTGGTCGTCGTTAGCATCGCCACACTGGACGACGCCGTGACCGCCGTCGAGACGCTTGCCGGCGGCGGGAGCGCCGAAGGACTGGGTAGCTGCACGGACGACGCCTAGGAACATCCGGGGTGGGCGCCGAATTACGATCCTAATAAGGTTGGCGCTCACAGCATTTATAAGTGGCCGTTCGGTGGTTAGACAGGGCAGAATAAGGAACCACGGCAAGAAACGGGCAGCCGTCGGACAGAGGGGTCACGGTTGCTTCGATATGGAGGCAGCGGAATATCTCCACCGTCGAGCTGCCGCAGGTGCCGTGAGCCGACGCACCGAACGATGAGGTAACTGTGACTTCCGGACCAAATGGCCCATTCTCCCAACCGAGCTCCAGCTCCACACGGCGGCGGCGCAGCCCGCTGATCGCCACCCTCATTGTGGTGGCTGTCCTGGTGATCGGGTTCGTGTACTTCTCCCAGATCTACGCCGACGTGCTCTGGTACAACCAGCTCGGTTTCATCGAGGTGTTCTACAAGGAAAACCTCACCCGCATCGGGCTGTTCGCCGCCGCCTTCCTCATCATGGCTGCGGGCGTGTTCTTCAGCATCCGCTCCGCGTACTCCGCCCGGCCCATCTATGCGCCGGACAGCTCGCTGCAGGATAACCTCAACCGATACCAGGCGCAGCTTGAGCCGGTGCGGAAGCTGCTGATGATCGGCATTCCGGTGGTCGTCGGCGGATTTGCCGGCACGGCTGCCATGGCAATGTGGGAGCAGACCCTCCTCTTCTTCAACCGCCATGACTTTGGCAAGACCGACCCGCAGTTCAACCTGGACTACAGCTTCTACCTCAATACGCTGCCGTTCCTGGGCTTCATCGTTGGGTTCCTGATCTCCGTCGTCGTCATCAGCGGTATAGCCGGCCTGCTTACGCACTACCTCTACGGTGGAATCCGGCTCGAGGAAAAGGGCGTCTTCGTCAGCCGCCCGGCGCGCATCCACATTGCCGTCATTGCCGCGTCCTTCCTGCTTCTGCAGGCAGCGAACTTCTGGCTGGACCGCTACAACACCCTGCAGAGCACGTCCGGTGCCTGGACCGGCGCCCTCTACACCGATGTGCACGCCGTGATCCCGACGAAGGCCATCCTGGCCGTTGCGTCAATCATCGTGGCCGTGCTGTTCGTCCTCTCCGCCATCATCGGCCGGTGGCGCCTGCCTATCATCGGTACCGCCATGCTGGTCATTACGGCCATTGTTGCCGGCGGTATTTACCCGTGGATCGTCCAGCGCTACCAGGTCATTCCGTCCGAGCAGACGCTCGAGCGCGAGTACATTCAGCGCAACATTGAGCTCACCCGCGAAGCGTACGGCCTGTCCGACACCGAAGTGATCCCGTATAACGCCACAGTCGACGCCAATGCCGGCGCACTCGCCGCGGACGCCGGCACCACCTCCAACATCCGCCTGCTGGATCCGAACGTCGTCTCCGATACGTTTAGCCAGCTGCAGCAGTTCCGCCAGTATTACCAGTTCCCGGAGAACCTCAACGTCGACCGCTATGACGTGGAGGGCGATGTCCAGGACACCGTCATCGCAGTGCGTGAACTGAACATTGGCGGCGTCCCGGCGGGCTGGGTCAATGAGCATGTTCTGTATACCCATGGTTACGGAGTGGTAGCTGCGCGCGGCTCCACCGTTCAGCCCGACGGCAAGCCCAGTTTCATGGAATCGGGTATTCCCTCGACCGGCGTGCTGGGCGATTACCAGCCCCGCGTCTACTTCGGTGAGAACTCTCCCGATTACTCAGTCGTTGGCGCCCCCGAGGGCAGCGACCCGGTCGAAATCGACCGGCCGCAGACCGGAGACTCGTCCGATGATTCACAGACGACATTTGACGGCGACGGCGGCCCCAGCGTAGGCAACCTTTTCAACCAGCTGGTCTACGCCATTAAGTTCCAGTCGACCGAGTTGCTGCTCTCTGACTTCATCAACGAAGATTCACAGATCCTTTATGACCGTGACCCGCGCGAGCGCGTCGAAAAGGTCGCGCCGTACCTGACCGTTGATGGAAACGCCTACCCGGCCGTAGTGGACGGACGCGTGAAGTGGATCGTTGACGGCTACACCACCAGCAAGTACTTCCCGTACTCCACCCAGCAGGAGCTGGCCTCGGCCACCACCGACTCGCTGACCGGCGGTGCATCCGCCGCTCTCCCCGCAGACAAGGTCAACTACATCCGCAATGCGGTTAAGGCGACCGTCGATGCCTATGACGGCTCCGTTACCCTGTACGCCTGGGACGAGGAAGATCCGCTGCTGCAGGCCTGGCAGGAGGTCTTCCCCTCGACGCTCAAGCCGTACAGCGACATGTCGGCTGACCTGATGGCGCACGTGCGGTACCCGGAGGACCAGTTCAAGGTCCAGCGCGAATTGCTCGGACGCTACCACGTCACGGATGCTGACTCCTTCTACAAGAACGACGACGCCTGGTCGGTTCCCTCGGACCCGACCCTGACCAACTCCGACGTGAAGCAGCCTCCTTACTACCTCTCGCTGCAGATGCCGGGCCAGGAAAAGCCCGCGTTCTCCCTGACCACGCCGTTCATTCCGTTCGTCGCACAAAACGGTGAGGCCCGAAACGTGCTCTACGGTTTCCTCGCCGCAGACGCCGATGCCGGCACCGGTACAGCTGGCGAGAAGGCGGAGGGCTACGGCAAGCTGCGGCTGCTGGCTCTGCCGACGGATACCGCGGTACCAGGCCCGGGCCAGGCGCAGAACCGGTTCAACTCGGATCCGACCGTTTCCAACGCTTTGAACCTGCTGCGCCAAGGCGCCTCGGAAGTCATCAACGGCAACCTGCTCAGCCTGCCTGTCGGCGGCGGCATGCTCTACGTGCAGCCGGTTTATGTCCAGTCGTCCGGAGCGTCTTCCTACCCGACCTTGCAGCGCGTGCTGGTGAACTTCGGCGAAAAGGTCGGCTTCGCACCGACCCTGGACGAAGCCCTGAACCAGGTATTCGGCGGCGACTCCGGAGCCGTCACCGGTGACCAGGCGAATGTCGGCAACACGCCTGACACGGGGACTGAAGCGCCCGGGGAAACCACAGCGCAGGCTGATCTGTCGACCGCACTGGCCGATGCTGGCGCTGCCATCCAGGAGGGCCAGGATGCCTTGGCCAGCGGCGACTTCGCGGCCTACGGTGCGGCCCAGGACAAGCTGAACGCGGCCATCCAGCGGGCCATCGCGGCGGAGGATAAGATCGCCGGCGGTGCCGCCGCCGGTGCCGCCCAGGAAGACGGCACCGGTGGAGAGGGATCCGGCGAGTAGCTGATTTGCGGCTCCGCCCCGCGGCCGGTACAGTAGATACCACGCCGCGGGGTGGAGCAGTTCGGTAGCTCGCTGGGCTCATAACCCAGAGGTCGCAAGTTCAAATCTTGCCCCCGCAACCAAGAAAAGTCCCCGTCCGGAATCCGGACGGGGACTTTTGCTTTGCTTCCCTCACGGAGACCAGCAACCGCAGCATGTCCGGGAACTTTGACCCGAAGGCCGGCGCTGCTCCCGGCCCTAGCCAGTACACTCGCTGCATGAATGCGCGCCGCAGTGGCGGGCCGCACCGAAGGTCCCGGACCGGCCCGGAGGCAGACCCGGACCGCGGTGAAAGTGCGCTGCAGAAACTGGACCGGAATTGGACGGACCTGCTGCAGGAGCTACGCGTGCTGCAGACCGGGATCCAGATCCTCACCGGTTTCCTGCTGACGCTTCCCTTCCAGGAACGCTTTGCCACGCTCTCTCCGATCCAGGTCGGGATCTACCTGGCCCTGGTCGTCCTGTCAGTCCTGGTAACGGCGCTGCTGATGTCCACCGTCGTGATGCACCGCTCGTACTTTCAGCGCCGGATTAAATACGACCTCGTCCACAACAGCGACCTGCTCCTGCGCTGGACCATGGTCCTGGTGGGCCTGATCCTCATTGGGACCGTGGGACTGGTGTTCGACATCGTCGTCGGCGGGTGGGGAGGAGCGGTCTCGGCCGCCGCTGCCGCCGTGGTCCTGGTCGGGCTGTGGATTGTGCTGCCCCGCACCAGCCGAAACCGTGCCCTGCGGAGAGGACCGGCTGTGGGAGAGCAGGAGGACAGCGCACCCCGCTAGTCACAGCCCCCAAACGGCAGCAGGCCGGCCCCAAAGGGGACCGGCCTGCCGCAGCGGGAGGAGCCGTTTAGTTCTGCTCGATCGCTGACTGGTTCGCTGACTGGCTGGCTGCCTTAAGCGCCGCCAGCCGGGCTTCCACCTCGGTCTGCTCGCCCAGGTCTTCGAGGGATTCGAATTGGGCATCCAGGCTGGAGGCCGCGAGCTCATTGGCGCCGCGGACCTTCGCTTCTTCGCGGCGGATCTTCTCTTCGAACCGGCCAACCTCGGAGGTGGGATCCATGACGTCGATGCTCTTGATGGCGTCGTGCATCTGGTTCTGCGCCGCGGCGTTCCGGGCACGGGCAATGAGTTCGTTGCGCTTGGACTGCAGCTGCTGGAGCTTGTCCTTCATCTGCGTCAGGCCGGTCTTGAGCCGTTCGACGATCTCTTCCTGGGAAGCGATCGTCGGTTCCGCGCCGCGGGCCTCGTTCTCCGCCGCCATCTGGCGCTGGATCGCTACCTTCGCGAGGTTGTCGAACTTCGCGGCGTCCGCGGTGTTGCCACCGGACCGGAATTCGTCGGCCTTGCGGGAGGCTGCGAGTGCCTTGTTGCCCCAGTTGCGGGCATTCTCAATGTCTTCGTTGTAGTCGTCCTGGAGCATCCGCAGGTTGCCGATGGTCTGCGCGACGGCGCTCTCGGCTTCGGCAATGTTGTTGCTGTAGTCGCGGACCATCTGGTCAAGCATCTTCTGGGGGTCTTCCGCCTGGTCCAGGAGGGCGTTGATGTTGGCCTTTGCCAGTGTGGTGATCCGTCCGAAAATTGACTGCTTTACCATCATGGTTGCCTTTCAAGTGCTGGGGTTATGAGTTGGTGTGCTGTTTCCAGCCTGTCAAAAACTGTGGCCGGAGCCTAGAAGTTGCCGCCGGAAGAGCCGAAGCCGCCGCCTCCGCCGCCGAAGTCCCCGCCGCCCCAGCCGCCGAAGCCGCCGCCGCCCCAGCCGCCTCCGCCGCCGTGGGAACCGCCGCGAAGGATCGAGTCGATCAGGATGCCGCCGAGGATCGCTCCGCCGAGGCCACTCC
>NZ_DALZXY010000043.1:19119-27597 GCF_031988865.1 Arthrobacter sp. | reverse complement strand
AGGCGGCCTGGCGGGTCAGCGGCAGATAGCCGTCGGCACCCAGCAGCGGGGTCTTGGCCGTGACCGAGGGAAGCTCCTTGGCGCGGGCGCCCAGGGCCAAGTCCACGGCGTCCTCGGCCATGACCCGGTAGGTGGTGAGCTTGCCGCCGGCGATCGCGACCAGACCAGGCAAGACCTCGGTGACGGTGTGCTCGCGGGAGATCTTGGTGGACTGTTCGTCGCCCTTAGTGCCCGGCTGCAGCAGCGGGCGCAGGCCGGCGTACGTGCCAATCACGTCGTCGCGGGTCAGCGGCTTGTCCAGCACCACATTGGCGTGCTCGATGACGTAGTCGATGTCCGCGCTCGTGGCCACCGGCGTCGACAGTTCCTGGTGGTACGGAGTGTCGGTGGTGCCGATAATCCAGTAGCGCTCCCACGGAATCACAAACAGCACGGACTTCTCGGTCTGCAGGATCAGACCTGATTCCCCGGAGATCCGCTCGCGCGGCACAATGATGTGGATGCCCTTGGACGCAAGTACCTTCAGTCCGCCGTCGGCGCCGGCCAGGTCCTGGGTTTTTTCGGTCCATACGCCGGTCGCGGTGATCACGGTCTTGGCGCGGATGGTGCGGTCACGGCCGGTCTCCAGGTCGCGGACGACGGCGCCGGACACCCGGCCGGAGGCATCCTGCGGGAAGGAGATTGCCTTGGCACGGGTGATCGCCTTGGCGCCCAGACGCGCGGCGGTGCGTACCAGGGTCAGGACCAGGCGGGCGTCGTCAACCTTGCCGTCCCAGTACTTGATGGCACCGACCATGGTGCCTTCCTTGATATCGGGAAAGGCCTCTTTGACACCCTTCATACCGAGGTGACGCTGGATAGGCATGGTGGCGTTCTTGGCGCCGACGTGCGCCAGGGTGTCGTAGAGGCCGATGCCGGCGGCGACGTAGGGGCGCTCCCAGCCGCGGTGGGTGATGGGGTAGAGGAATGGCACGGGCTTGACCAGGTGCGGGGCCAGCGAATCGAGCAGCAGCTCACGCTCGCGCAGCGCCTCCGCTACCAGCTTGAAGTCCAGCTGCTGCAGGTAGCGCAGTCCGCCGTGGACCAGCTTGGAAGACCACTGGGAGGTGCCGCCGGCCCAGTCCTGGGCTTCGATGATGGCGGTGCGCAGGCCGCGGGAGACGGCATCCAGGGCGATGCCGGCGCCGGTCACCCCGCCTCCGACGACGAGGACATCGAGTTCGGGACCCTCGACGAGCTCGTCCAGGACGGCGTCGCGGTTCCCGGTGGAGGGCAGTCGAGTTGTCATGTGGCGGCCTTTCGCTTGCGGGCCGGACCTGTGGGCCCGGAGTCTTCGTCGAACATTAGGCCCCAGCTGGGAGTACGATCAACGTAGATGAACGGACGTGCACAGTCGAGGGAGAAGCCATGCACGAAGATTCTGATCTGTACCGGGCAGCAGAGCTTTACTACATCCAGGGCGCCACGATGGAGGCGGTCGCGGAACGGTTCAATGTCTCCCGCTCCACCGTCTCGCGGATGCTGCAGGCAGCGCGGGAGCGGGGCATCGTCCGGATCACCCTCTCGGCGCCGGTGGACACGCGCAGCGAGCTGGTGCGAAGCCTGCTGAAATCCTTTGGTGTGACCGCCTATCTGGCTGCGGCACCGGCTACGGCGTCCAACACCAAACGGCTTGAGGCCGCTGCCCGGCACGCAGCGGTGCTGATCCACGACTGGTTCACCGACGGGATGACCATGGCGGTGGCCTGGGGCACGACGACGTCGGCTGTCGCGGCTGCGCTCCAGCCGAAGCTGACCCGGGACGCGACCGTGGTGCAGATGAACGGGGCGGTGAGCGCCCGGTCGGCACAGCTGAATGCCTCGCCCGGACTGTTGCCACGGATGGCGGCCTCCTTTGACGCCGCGCTGATCCAGTTTCCCGCACCTGCCTTCTTCGACGACGAACGGACAAGGGAGCTGATGTGGCAGGAATCCACGGTACGGCGGGTGCTGGCGGTGCGGGCCGAGGCGGATCTGGCGGTGTTCAGCGTCGGCGCTTTCCAGGGGCCCTCGCCCTCGGAGGTGTACAGCGGTGGCTACCTCACCGAGGACGCGTTCCGCGAGTTCGCCGCGCATCGTGTGGTGGGCGATGTGTGTACGGTGTTCCTGCGCGAGGACGGCAGCTATGCGGACATCGGACTGAACCGCCGCGCCTCCGGGCCCACCCCGCAGGAGCTGAAGCAAATTCCCCGCCGGCTATGCGTAGTCTCGGGAGATCACAAGGTGCCGGGACTGCTCGCAGCGCTGCGGGCCGGCGTGATCACGGACCTGGTGCTCGACGACGGCACGGCCCGCACGCTGATGCGTCACCTGTCCCGGGGCACTAGTTCCGCAGTTCCTCCCGGAGGGGCTTGAGCCCGGCCGGCACCTCCGCGCCGGTGACAGACGGAAACGCGCAGGTGAACTCTCCGCGGTAGCCGAAAAGGAACCCGAACAGCGGATTCCGCACCTGCAGCTGGATCGTGTAAACCTGCCGCTCGTCGTCGTAGGCCTCGTAGAGGTCCGCTGATCCGGTCAGGAACCGCGGGACGGTGAACTGCACCGGCCCCTCGTAGAAGCGCAGCGCCGTGGAGCGCAGATGCAGCGAACCGTCTTCCCGGACAGCAAGCTGCAGGTCCGTGGCCAGGTGCTGGTGGCTGCCGAGATAATCCACCACTGTGCCGCGGGTATCGCTGAACACCATGGTCGCGTCAAAGCGGCGGGGCTTTCCGGGATGGACCTCCAGGGTCCGGGTAAAAGTGACGGTCGGCCGTCCGAACCCGTCTGTGTAGGGGTAGTTCTCGATGGTGAACGGGACGTTGGCGCCGCGTTCGGGGAAAAGGATGTTCCGGTAGGCACCGAACTTCAGGAAGGGCACCGTCCACCAGGCGCCCCGACGCACCTCGGAAAACACGCCGGTGCCCACACAGGCGTAGCCGGCGGCAGGATCCACGCCGAAGCGCCGCTGCAGCATCGGGTGCAGCCGATCAAAGTCGGATCCCAGGGCCTGGGCGAACATGGACCGGGCCTCAGTGGACCCGCCGTCCGGCAGCCCGCTCATGCCGGTTCCGCCAAGGATGCAAGAGCCGACGGGGCCTGGCCAGCGCTTCGATCGGGTGGCCGGCGCAGGCAGCGGGCTGCCCGCGGAATACTCCAATGCCGGGGGACCAGGCCTGCAGCGGCGGCAGCGGTCAGCGCGGCCAGGAAGGTTGCCGGTCCCGGGTTACGCAGCAACGCCGCCAGGCCCGCTGACACCAGGCCCAGGCGGACGCCGCCGTCGAGCAGCCAGCGGTTGCGGGTGCAACGCGGATCCAGCCCATCCTCGGCCCACAACCGCAGCCGGTCGAAGCTCCAGGCGGTGGCCCAGCCGAGCAGCGGGCGAATGAGCGGTTTATCCAGCCAGGTGCCGAGCCGACCCCAGCCCGGCGAAAAGTGATAGCCGGTGATGAACCGGGTGCCGCCGTCGTCGTCGGGAAGGTAGCGCCAGTAGCCCGCCCCCGGACCAATCGGGGACAGCGGGTCCCTCGTGCATAGAGGGGAGCCTACCGGTGCAGGGCCGGTTTTAGAGGCCGGGGTTTTTAAAGTCCAGGTGTGTCTGCGTCCATTGTGCCGCGGGGTTCACTCCAGCCGAGATTGCCGGCCATCCGCTGCAGCACGCCCACCAGTGCGTCGTATTCCTCTTCGGATACTTCCGAGGTGAGCTGCTCCCGGATGCGTTCGACGGCGCCTCGCAGGTTTTCCAGGCTGCGCGAACCCAGATCGGTCAGCGCATACTCGCCGTCCTGCACCGCGACCCAGCCGCTCTCGGCAAGTTCGTCGATCAGCTCCTTGGACGTGCCTGCCTCAACGGGCGGGAAGAAGGGGCGGAGCTGGTCCGAGAGCTCCTTTTCCGTGGCAGGCCCGTTGGTCAGCATGTTCATCATCTGCCACTGCCGGCGGGTGACACCGTGTTCCTCGAAGCTCGCGCCGTACTGTTCATCGACCAGCTGATCCACCAGTTTGAGCCAAAAGCCTATGGGACGTTCCTGGGTAGCCATCCCCCCACTGTACAAACCGAACCCGATGCTGGGAATGGCCGGAGCATCCCGGTCATGGTCATGTCCGCAGCAGGGCGTTACTGCAGCAGCGAGTGAATGTCCTCGGCGGTCAGGGCGGAACTGAAGACGGCGTCGTCGTCCATGACCGAGGAGAACAGGGCGGCTTTCTGTTCCTTCAGAGCCATGACCTTCTCCTCGATGGTCCCGCGGGCCACCATCCGGTAGACCATCACGGACCGGGTCTGCCCGATCCGGTGGGTGCGGTCCACGGCCTGCGCTTCCGTGGCCGGGTTCCACCAGGGGTC
The DNA here is from genome assembly GCF_031988865.1 of Arthrobacter sp. Lineage (NCBI taxonomy): Bacteria > Bacillati > Actinomycetota > Actinomycetes > Micrococcales > Micrococcaceae > Arthrobacter > Arthrobacter sp. The sequence continues at coordinate 23,237 of NZ_DALZXY010000043.1, read as the reverse complement.
CAGCAGGAAAACGTAGTCCGCTTCGGTGAGGTTCAGGCCAAACCCGCCGGCCTTGAGGCTGATGAGGAAGACCGGAGCTTCGCCGTCCTTGAATCCGGAAATCACGTCCGCCCGGCTCCGGGTGGACCCGTCCAGATACGCATAGGGAATGCCGGCGGCTTCGAGCCGCTGGGCCGCGAGTTTGAGGAAGGAGGTGAACTGGCTGAAGACCAGCGCGCGGTGCCCCTCCGCCGTTACGTCCTCCAGCTGCTCCAGCAGGGCGTCGAGCTTGGCGGAGGGAACACCCTGGTTCTCCGCGTCCACCAGTGAGGCGTCGAGGCTGAGCATGCGCAGCAGCGTCAGCGAGCGGAAGACGATCATCCGGTTCCGGTCCATGTCCTGGAGCAGGCCCATCAGTTTCTGGCGCTCGCGCTGCAGGTGTGTCTCGTAGATCTTCCGGTGCTTGGGGCTCAGTTCCACTTCCAGGACCTGCTCCTGCTTTGCCGGCAGGTCGGAGGCCACGGCTTCCTTGGTACGGCGCAGCATCAGCGGCTTGATCCGGCGGCGCAGCCGGCCCAGCAGCTCCATGTCCTGGGACTTTTCAATCCGTCGCTGGTACTCCTCGGCGAACTTCCGGGCGGAGGGGAACAATCCCGGTGCCACGATGGCGAACATGGACCACAGTTCCATGAGGTTGTTCTCCATCGGGGTGCCGGTGATCGCGAGCTTGAACGGGGCGGGAAGTTCCCGGGCGCACTGGTTGGCCCGCGTGGTGCGGTTCTTGACGAACTGCGCCTCGTCCAGGATCAGCCCATCCCAGTCCTGGGACCGGTAGGCGGCGAAGTCGAGCCGGAAAATGGCGTAGGAGGTCACCACAATGTCCGCGCCGTCGATTACGTCTGCGAGTTTCCGGCGGGACTTGGTGCTGGTATCGGTGACCGCGACGGTCCGCAGGCCGGGGGTGAAGCGCGCCGCTTCGGAGATCCAGTTCGGCACCACGGACGTCGGGGCCACAACCAGGAAGGGCCGGCGTTCCGGTGTGCTGCCCGAGCTGTCCGCTGCCTGGGTCTCGCGTGCCCGGGCGATCAGGGCGAGGGTCTGCAGTGTTTTGCCCAGGCCCATATCGTCCGCGAGAACCCCGCCGAGTCCGTGGTCCCAGAGGAAGGCCAGCCAGTTGTAACCCTGAACCTGGTACGGGCGCAGCTCGGCTTTCAATCCTGCCGGGAGCGGCACCGGGTCCACGGATTCGAGTTCCAGCAGGCCGCTGACCGAGGATTTCCAGGCGGCGGCCTGCTCGGTCTCCTCCGCCAGTTCTTCCAGTTCCGCCCACAGTCCGGCCTGGTACCGGCTGATCGAAAGCGCGCCGGTGTCCCATTCCTGCAGTGCCTGCGCCTCTTCGATCAGGGCATGAAGCTGTTCGAACTCCGGCCGGTCCAAGGACATATACGTGTTGTCCACCAGCTTGAGCTTGGTTTTGCCCTTGGCGATGGCCTTGAAGACGTCGGCGAACGCCACCTGCCGGCCGTCCACGGTGATCATCACCGCGAGGTCGAACCAGTCCCGGCGCTCGGTCTCCACCGTGGTGATCTTCAGCTTCGGGACCGACGTCAGTTCCCGGTAGTCCGGCCGCTCGCCGAGGATGTCCACGCGGATGCCATCGGTCTTCTGCAGTTTCGGAAGGACGTATTCGCTGAACTCAGCGGTGTCGATCTCATGCAGCACGGTGTTGCGCGGATCCTTTCCCAGCACCCTCGCGGCACCGGCAACGAGCTCGGCTTCGGCGCCGAGGTCCCGGGCTGCGGGGTCGGTGCCTGCGGGCCGGCGGTCCAGTGGAACCCGCTGCACGCTGGTGCCCTGCCGGTATTCGTAGTCCCAGCTGAGAACCAGCTCATCCTCGGGCTGGAACGCGGCGGTCAGGACGAGCAGCGGCGGCTCGACTTCCGGGAAGTGCACTGACTCATCGCTGCTAGTCACCGGCAGCACCTGACGGAGCTTGGGATAGAACTTTTCGAGGAACAGTGCGGTGTCTGCCTGGGGGATGGTCACCGGTGCGTTGCCGGCGAGGAGGGCGCGGTCCTGCTCGGTCAGGGACCGCTGGCTTGGTGCCAGCAGGATGGTCCCGTTGGCCGACCGGACGTACAGGCCGTGACTGCCGATGACGCCGGCAGTGTCCAACGGGTATGGCTGGGAGTCGATTTCCAGGCTCGGCAGCAGCTGCAAGGGGGCGGACCCGCCCGGCGCGGTGGCTCGTACATCGAGGGCCAGGACGGCCTCGGATCCGAGCTGCACTGTGATGTCCTTTTTAGTGCCGACGAATTCCACACCGAGCCGCTGGGCTTCCTCCAAGAGCTGCCACAGGAGCGGGTTGGCGAAGTCGTCGAGGTAGAGCCAGGAGTCATTTTGGCCAAAGTAGGTCACGCCATTGGAGCGGTGCAGGGCCGGGAACTGGGAGAACCAGCGGTGTTGGTCCGGATCCAGTTTCAGGCCGTAGGTCTGGTAGGCCAGATTGGTCCAGGCCAGGTTGTTCTTCACCCAGGCGCCCCGGGCATTGCGCACCACGGGCCGGACCCCCAGCCGCCAGGCCGGAGCCCGGGTGCCGCGCCGGGACGCCGGCGGACCCCAGACACCGCTGGCACTGCCGTCCCGCCTCCGCAGTTCAAACTGCAGCCCCAGGGGAGTGATTTGCCGCGGCTCGCTGCCGGCGGCGCCCTCGAGCAGATGCTGCAGCGACTGCTGCCAGGCTGGCACCACCGGGGTGTCAGCAGCGCTGCGCAGCTCCTGCCGGCCGATCAGGTGCTCAATGTTGCTCTGCAGGGCGGCTGCAGCGACGTGCTTGCAGTCGTAGCCCACGGGACAGCTGCAGTGATTGTCCGCGAGGCGGTAGTCGCCCTGCCGCTTGGCATCCAGGACCAGCATGGTGTTGTAGGGAGTATTGGCATGACCGCGGACGCGGGCGCGCAGCACACTGCCCGGGGCGTCCCAGTCCAAGGACTCGACGGCTCCACCCTTGGCATAGCTTTGTCCCCGCTGGAAGGCAGTGCCGCCGACCACGCGGATGATGTCGGTGACATCGACGAGGGGCATGGTCGCGGGCATAAATTCATCGTCTCACGCAGCGCTGACACCTCCCGACGCCGCCGAGAGCCGCAGCTGAGCGACGGGGGGCGTGTCCCGGTTTAGCCTTTCCTCAGCAGCACGGGTAGCATCACCTGTAACGCAGATCACAATGGCGTGATCTGCGTGTAATCTACCCGCCCTGCTCCAGGCAGGCTGCGCGTACGAATTCGTACACCGAAGCGGTAAATTCCCGCGGAGGATCCAGCCGCACCTGCCCACCGTAAGTTCCGGCGGTAATGTCCAGCGGCAGCCGCGTCCCGACCTTGTCTTCAGCCAGTGCATGGGCGTCGCAGCGCATCGGAACAATTTGCAGCTCCAGTACGGACGGCGCGTCGCTGCCGGCAATTCGCACCTGCCGCGGCCATGGGTTTCCCGGGGCTTCGGTGATCAGCGTGGTGGTGCCAATAGCTTCCAGGATCATGTTTCCGTCTCCGCCCATAGGCGTCACGGCAATATTGACGACGGCGCTCCGGCCGTCGGCGGACACCTCGAGGCCAGCGGGCAGCGTGATGGCGGCGACCGCGTCCATCGACTGCTGCAGGCAGTCCTGGTTGTGGGCCCCGGTCAGGGAGGAATAGGGGTCAGGTGCCGGCAGCTCGTGCTCGGTCCCGTCAGCGAGTGTCAGCCGGACGGCGGCAGGGGTGTCCAGCCCGCCCGGACCCTGAGCGCCCTCGGTATCCTGATCGCCCTCGGTACTCTGATCGCACACGGCGGCGGGTAGTGCGGCCGGCAGGGAAATGCTGGCCCCGGGGCGGAGGGTGGTGCCGTCGCCGTCCGCCGGAACCCAGACCGCCGGGCCGCTGTACCAGGGGGTGGCCAGGCTGGCGGCGGTAATAGCCAGGTCCTGCTCCGTGCCATTGGTGATGAGCAGGTTGATGCTGCGCTCGCCGATGCTCAGCCGGCTTACCGTGAGGCTGGCACTGATTCCGCTAGGGCTTGGTGTGGAAGTGCCGGCGGTGGCGTCCGAGGTCGGGGTTCGGGGGACATCCTGGCGAAGGAGGGCCGGGATGGTCTGCAGCAGG
>NZ_DALZXY010000043.1:9071-19109 GCF_031988865.1 Arthrobacter sp. | reverse complement strand
GACGCCCACTGCCACCGCGAAAACGATGACGGCGAAGACCCGGCCCACCACGGCGTCGTCCAGCCGGTGTGCGACCCGTGCCGCTGCCAGCGAAGCTGCCATGGCTGCCGCGGCAAAACTGGCCGTCAGGGGCCAGTCGAGGGACAGCCCCTCGAAATGGGCCGCGAAACCGGAGGCGGAGTTGATGGCGATGATGACCAGTGACGTGCCCACAGCCCTGGACATCGGCACCCGCAGCAGCAGGGTCAGTGCGGGGACGATCAGGAAACCGCCGCCGACGCCCAGCAGGCCGGTCAGAAAGCCGACCATCAGGCCCACCGGAATGCCGCGGAGCAGTAGTGCACCCCAGGATCGGTGCTCCTCGGCCGAATTCGCGGGGGTGGAGGAGCCTGCGAGCATACGAATTCCTGCGACGACCATGATGCCGGCGAAGATGAGCATCAGCCAGTCCTCGTCCAACAATGATCCAAGGGCTGCCCCCGCCCAGGAGGACGGGATGCCGGCCAGCCCGATGATCAGCACCAGCGGCCAGCTGACATCCCTGCGCAGGCGGGGGAGTGCACCCGCAATCGATGCCAGCCCGACGACGATCAATGACGTCGGGACGGCATCCTCCGGGCTGAGTCCCACCACGTAGACCAGGGCCGGGACCGCGATGATCGCTCCGCCTGCCCCGACCAGCCCCACCACGGCGCCAACCAGCACGCCAACGGCCAGTCCGATCACCACCAGGTCCATAGGGAAACCCTCCCAGAACCGGGCTGTGCGTAGAAGACCTGCGAGGGGCTATACCCCCAGGGGTGTTTTGCATACCCCCCTGGGTATATGGGACGGTGGAGGTTCTCCGATTTCTTTTCGAAAGGACCCCCCCATGACAGCCACCCACCCCGCGGCCGTTACCTCTATCGATGCAGATACCCTGCGTACCTGGCTCCAGGATCCCGACGACCTCATCGTCATCGACGTCCGCTTCGCCGCAGAGTTCGAGTCCCTGCATATCCGTGGCTCATACAACGTTCCACTGCCGCTGCTGGCCGAGCACACCGATGAGCTCGCCGAACGGCTGGGCAAGCGCGTGGTGCTGGTCTGCCAGTCCGGCACCCGGGCCGAACAGGCCCGCACCCGCCTCGGTTCGGCAGGAATCGGCTCGGCACACGTGCTAACCGGCGGCGTCCCGGCCTTCGCCGCTGCCGGCGGAGACGTTGTCCGCGGCAAAAAGCGCTGGGACCTGGAACGCCAGGTCCGGCTGGTAGCTGGATCCGCCGTCGTGCTGGGCCTGGCCGGCGGGCGCGTGGTCTCACCCAAGCTGCGGGTGCTCGCCGGCGGCATCGGTGCCGGCCTCACCTTCTCTGCGGCCACGAATTCCTGCGCCATGGGCAAGGCGCTGTCCAAGATGCCGTGGAACCGGGCCGGAGCCGAGCCGACCCGCGAGTCCGCCATCGATACCCTGCCGATGCAGGGCGGAGCAGGCGCCTCATGACCCCGCTCCTGGCACTGGTGCTGGGCCTGTCCCTGCTCATCGGCCTCTCGCTGGGGCTGCTGGGCGGGGGCGGGTCCATCCTGACCGTCCCGATCCTGGTCTACGTCGCCGGATTCGGAGCGAAGGAAGCCATCGCGGCGTCCCTCTTTGTAGTTGGCGTAACGTCCGCAGTCAGCGTTATCGGGCACGCGCGCGGCGGCCGGGTCCGCTGGCGCACCGGTCTGATCTTCGGTGCGGCGGGCATGGCCGGTGCGTTTGCCGGCGGCCTGCTCGGCAGCCGCATTCCCGCTGCCGTGCTGATGTTCGCCTTCGCGCTCATGATGATCGCGACGTCGGTCGCCATGCTCCGCGGCCGGCGCCGGGTTGATCCGGACAAGGCCTACACCGACCTCCCGATCCTGCGCATCCTGGCTGACGGCGCCGTCGTCGGCCTGGTCACCGGATTGGTGGGCGCCGGTGGTGGCTTCTTGGTGGTTCCGGCCCTGGCGCTGCTCGGGGGGATGCCCATGGCCATCGCCGTAGGTACCTCGCTGGTGGTGATTGCCATGAAGTCCTTCGCCGGACTGGCCGGTTACCTCACCACGGTGGAAATCGACTGGGGAATCACCCTGGCCGTGACTGCCATGGCGATTGTTGGTTCCCTCATCGGGGCCCGGTTGGTCGGCAGGATCCCGGAAGCTGCGCTGCGGAAGGCCTTCGGCTGGTTCGTCCTGGCCATGGGTGCCTTCGTCCTGGTCCAGGAGCTCACCGGTCTCTAGCCTGGCGGCGGCCGGGGCTTCCTTGCAGTATGGGCAAGGAACCCCCGGCCGCCGGCCTCTGTTACTCGAGATGGCTGCCGTCAACTACCGCGGCGTTACCCGCACCGCCCTGCTGACCCGGGTCATCGTGGCCCTGGTGCTGGCAGCCCTCGCCCTGGTGCTGGCAGCGGCGTGGACCGCTGCCGGCCCGGAGCGGACATAGATCTGCCTCCGGCTGCGGGTGCGGCCGGAGGCAGGTCCTGTTCTGGTTGAGGTGCGGGCGCTACGAAGCGTGCGCGGCAGCCCAGGCGGGGTAGGCGCCTTCGAGCTCGACGACGTCGTACCCGGCGTTGCGCAGGGCGTTGCCGACGATCGAGCTGCGCATGCCGCTGGCGCAGTACGCCACGATCTTTCCTTCGGCAGGCAGCTGATCCAGATTCCACAGCACGCGGCCGCCGTGAAGTTGGTGGGAGCCTGGGATGCTGCCCTCGGCGTGCTCGGTCCGGGCGCGGACGTCCAGCACCATGGCGGCGTCGAACGAATCCAGTTCCGTGGCGGAGATGGTGGCCGGGGCGGCCTGGGGGAGCCCGTCCAAGCTGGTGATGAACCCGGCGAAATCATCAATGCCGACGCGGACCAGGGAATCCCGGACGTCATGGGCCTGCTGCTGGTCTGTGGCGAGCAGGATCAGTGGGCGGGCGTCCGCTGATTCCGGATTCACGGCCCAGGCACCGAAGCTGGCGGTCTTGCCGCCGGCCGGGATGTGCAGGGCACCTGGAACGGTGCCCTGGTGGAGGTCAGCCACACCGCGGGTGTCCACGAAGGTGGCGGCGCGGTTTTCGAGGCGTGCCGCGACGTCGGCTGCGGGGAGCACCTGCAGTGGGTCGAGCTCACCCATGATCGCCGGGCCCTGGCGGTTCTGGTGCTTCATCCGGGCGAAATAGGCGTGGGCCTCCGGCTGGCCGTCGAGCAGTTCGTTGATGAAGCCCTGCTCGTCATTGGCCTCAAGGTAGCGGCCCCACCAGGAGTAGAGGCGTTCATACCCGACGGTGGAGGACGGGATAGCGCCCAGTGCCTTGCCGCAGGCGCTGCCTGCGCCGTGGCCGGGGAAGACCTGAACGTAATCCGGCAGGGTCAGGAACTTGTCCCGCAGGCTGGCAAACATCTGCCGGGCACCTTCGAAGCGGGTGTCGAGGCCCCCGGCGGCTTCGTCCAGCAGGTCCGGGCGCCCCAGGTCCCCGGCAAAGACGAAGTCGCCGGAAAGCAGGTAGCCGGGCTGGTCGGTGAAGGCGCCGTCGGTCACCAGGTAGGAAAGGTGTTCGGGCGTGTGGCCCGGGGTGTGCAGGGCTTTGACGGTGAGGTTGCCGATCGTGATGGCGTCGCCGTCGTGCAGGCGCTCGCCGTCGAACCCGTACTGCCAGTCGGCCCCGCCCTCACCCGACACATAGATGGCTGCGCCGGTGTTAGCGGCCAGCTCGCGGGTGCCGGAGAGATAGTCCGCATGGATGTGGGTCTCGGTAACGGCGGTGATCTTCATGCCGTTCGCGGCCGCGAGCGTGAGGTAGGGGGCGATGTCCCGCCGCGGGTCGACGACGATGGCCTCGCCCAGGCGCTGGCAGCCGATGAAGTAGCTGGCCTGGGCCAGGTCCTCGTCATAGATGCGTTCGATAAGCATGCTTTACCTCCGTGGGGATTGGTGCTGTCCCTCCACGGTAATACCCCCTAGGGTATAGATGCAAATACCCAAGGGGGTATACCTGCAGACCTACCGGAGGGGGTCGAAGGCCCGGATGGCATCCGGTGTCGCGCCCGTGACGATCTGCTCGGCGAGCAGCTTGCCGGTGGCGGGTCCGAGCACGATTCCCCACATGCCGTGGCCGCCCGCCACATAAACACCCGGTGCCTTCGTGGCGCCAATCAGCGGCAGTCCGTCCGGGGTGACCGGGCGCGGCCCAACCCAGATGTCCTGCAGTTCATCGAGGTCCATGTTGGTGAAGAGTGGGCGGACCGAGTCGAGGATGGCGTCGATCCGGCCGGTCTGCAGGGGCTCGTCCGGGCCGCGGAACTCCATGGTTCCGGCAATCCGCAGGCGGCCCTGGTACGGGGTGCACGCCACGCGGCGGGCGGGGAAGTAGATGGGGAATTCCGCCGTCTGGTCCGTGGCCACACTGAAGGAGTAGCCACGTCCTGCCTGCACCAGCGTCTTGACCCCCAGGGGGCGGGCGAGTTTCGGCAGCCAGGAGCCCGTGGCGAGGACAACGACGTCGGCCACCGCCGGTTCCTGCGCATAGGTCTCGACGGCGATGCCGGCGGGGCCGTGCTTCAGGGAGCGAACCTCGGCTCCGGCGATGATACGGCCGCCACGGGCCACGACCGCTTCGGCGAGCGCCTCGACGAAGGGGCCGGGTTCGATGAACCGCTGGCCTTCCATGGCGTAGACCGATTCCACGTTGGCGGAGAGCTGCGGAACCTTCAGCTGTGCGTTCTCCAGCCGCTCCAGCGGGACGCGCTGACCGGCGGCCTCCACATGCTGGATCTCCTTGACGAACGGCACGGACTGGGCTTCCTTCTCGAAGCCGATGATGAACGGTCCCTTGCGGGTCTGTGCTTTGACTCCGGCGCTGGTGAGTTCATCGAAGGAGTCCAGAGCCATCTGGTCGATCGGTGTCAGTGCCGCCATGGCCTTGGCCCAGGCCCGCGGGGTGGCGTGGGCGGCGAAGCGGAGCAGGAAGGACCAAAGCTGCGGATCCAGCCGGGCCGGAATATGCAGCGGTGCAGCGGGGTCCAGCAGCGCCTTCGCGCCGTAGCTCCACAGGGACGGGTCCGAGAGCGGCATGGCCATGCCCGGAGTGAGCCAGCCGGCGTTGCCCCACGAGGCGCCGGCTCCCACGCCGGACCGGTCCAGGACGGTGACCTGGACCCCTTGTTCCTGGAGGTGCCAGGCGGTGGAAAGTCCCACCATTCCCGCTCCTACGACGACGGCGGTGCGGGGGGCTGCGGCGCGCGGATACATAGCGGCTCCTTGGTTCGGCAGAAGAAAATGTGTTCAGCGTCATAGTCGAATAATCCACATCTGAAAGGCAATGGCTTTGCAGAAGATTCTTTGTAAGCTCATCCTCATGACAAATGATTCGAGTATTACGGACTTTTCCGGCTCTGAACCGAAGAATCGGCGGGCCTTGGATGCCGTGGATCGAAGGATCGTCGAGCTGCTGCAAGCGGACGCGCGGATGCCCAACAACGCCGTCGCGGCTGCCGTCGGCATTGCCCCTTCCACCTGCCACGGCCGGATTCGGGCACTGCAGGAGTGCGGCGTGATTCGCGGGTTCCACGCCGATGTGGATCCGGCGGCGACCGGCCGTGGCCTGCAGGCGATGATCGCTATCCGGCTGCATGCCCATGCCCGTTCCAACCTGGGGACCTTCAAGGATTACCTGGCCCAGCTGCCCGGAGTGGAGAGCATTTTCTTCGTCACCGGTGACCGGGACTTCCTGATCCATGTGGCCTTGGCCGATTCGGAGGCGCTGCGGCACCTGGTCGCACACAACATCAGTGTCCATCCCGAGGTGGCCGGTACCAACACCAGCGTGATCTTTGAGTACGTTTCCGTGCGGCAGCCTGCGAACTGACCCGGCCTGCAGTGTGTAAATCCCGGGGCCGGCGGGCGGCCGCCGGGCTCAGGGAAGCTGTGTTATCTTGGACGTGATAAATCTGATTTATTACTGGCACAGCCACACCAAATCAGATGTAATGACGCGTCTGAGGAGTTTTGCCATGCCATTGGCGGACAAACCGTATCCCCCACTAGTGGTTATGGGAGTACAGGGCTGTGGTAAATCCACCGCCGGCCAGGCAGTAGCCGCCCGCTTGGGGCTGCCCTTCCTGGACGGAGATGACCTTCATTCGGTCAGCAATAAGCAGAAAATGGCCTCGGGGCATCCACTGACCGACGCCGACCGCGAACCGTGGCTGCGTGCCATAGGACGTGAGCTCGCTTCCGGCCTGCAGCAGGGGTCCGCCACCGTGGTTGCCTGCTCCTCCCTGAAGCGGAAGTACCGCGACCTGATCCGGTCCTACGCACCCGAAACCAGGTTTATTCACCTGGATGGATCCCGGGAATTGATTGCCGAACGGCTGACCCAGCGGGACCACGAATACATGCCGCCCACGCTGCTGAATTCCCAGTTTGAAACCCTTGAACCCCTCCGCGAGGATGAAGCCGGTATCCGGTTGGACATCTCGCTGAGCCTTGACGAAATCGCGGCCGCCGCGGCGGAAGCGTTCGCCCCTGCCGGGCACTGAGCCCGGCTTACTCACCCCACCCTGATAGGACAACGATGACCGATCTTGAGCTCAACTGGACGCTGGGTACCCCCGGCCTCCTGTTGGTCGCCGTGGCAGCCATTGCGCTGCTGCTCGTGCTGATTATGAAATTCCGCATTCATGCGTTCCTGGCGCTGATCACGGTCTCCGTGCTCACCGCCGTCGCCACCGGCATTCCGGCGGCCGGCATTGTGCCCACCCTCTTGAGCGGCTTCTCCTCCACACTTGGCAGCGTCGCGCTGCTGGTCGGTCTTGGTGCCATGTTGGGACGCATGCTGGAAGTCTCCGGCGGTGCGGAAGTGCTGACCAATGCACTGATTAACAAGTTCGGTCAGAAGCGCGCCTCGCTGGCCCTTTCGGTCGCCTCACTGCTGTTCGGTTTCCCGATCTTCTTCGACGCTGGCCTCGTGGTCATGCTGCCGATCATCTTCACGGTTGCCCGCCGCATGGGCGGCTCCCTGCTGACGTTCGGCTTCCCCGCCGCGGCCGCGTTCTCCGTGATGCACATCTTCGTTCCGCCGCACCCGGGTCCGGTGGCTGCCACCGGTCTGCTGGGCGCCGACGTCGGCCTGGTCCTGATCTTTGGCCTGCTCGTCGCTATCCCCACCTGGTACCTCACCGGTTACCTCTTCGGCCACTTCCTGGGCCGTAAGTTCAACATCCCCGTTCCGACCATCCTGGATGCGCCGAAGGGATCGATGGAGTCGGAATTCCGCTCCACCCCGAGCCTGGGCAGCATCATCACCCTGCTGGTTCTCCCGTTCATCCTGATCTTCCTTAACACAGGCCTGAACATGGCGGCTGCGGCCGATCTCGTATCCCTGGACTCCACCTGGGTCCAGATCCTGCGTACCCTTGGCGAAACCCCGATCGCCCTGCTGATCACCGTTTTCCTTGCCATGTGGCTGCTTGGCCGCCGCCAGGGCAAAAAGGGCACGCTCATCGAGACCGTCGTGGACAGCGCCCTCGGCCCGGTCTGCTCGATTATCCTCATCACCGGTGCCGGCGGAATGTTCGGCGGCGTCCTGCGCGCCAGCGGTATCGGCGACGCTATCGCTTCCTCGCTCGATGCCATCGGCCTGCCGGTCATCGTGGCTGGCTTCGTGATCGCCGCGATCGTCCGCCTGGCCCAGGGCTCGGCCACCGTCGCGCTGACCACCGCCGCCGCCCTGGTACAGCCCGTTGTCCTGGACAACCCGGACTTCAACGCGGTGCAGACCGTCGCGATCGTCCTGGCCCTGGCGGCCGGCTCGGTCTTCGCCGGCCACGTGAACGACTCCGGCTTCTGGCTGGTGAGCCGCTTCTTCCAGATGGATACGAAGACCACGCTGAAAACCTGGACAGCGGGCCAGGCGCTCATCGGCGTCGTTGGCTTCATCTTTGCCCTGGCGATCTACCTGATCGCCTCGGGATTCTAGCAATGTAGTACGGCCGGGAGCAGCAGCTGCTGCTCCCGGCCGATTTGGCACCGGCTTGCTTTCGGCGGTGCCGGAAAGGAAGCAGCACATGGCTGAGAACATGTTCGATATTTCCGGGCGGATTGCCCTGGTCACCGGGTCAAGCCGGGGGATCGGCAACGCGATTGCCCGCGGCCTTGCCGGAGCGGGAGCAAGAGTTGTCCTCAACGGCCTCGACGCCGAGCGGCTGGAGAACGCCCGGGCAGCCCTGGCTGCCGAGTTCGGCGAGGATAAGATCTTTGCCCGGCAGTTCGACGTCACCGACGCCGAAGCGGCGGCCGACGGCGTGGCCTGGGTGGAGCGGGAAATTGGTCCGCTGTCGATCCTGGTCAACAACGCCGGCGTGCAGCACCGCGTGCCGATGCTGGACCTCGACGTCGCCGATTGGGAACGCGTGATGCGCACCAACCTGACGAGCGCTTTCCTGGTAGGCCGCGAAGCCGCAAGGCACATGATTCCGCGCGGTGCCGGCAAGATCATCAACATCGCCTCCGTGCAGACCGATTTGGCCCGTCCGACCATTGCGCCGTACACCGCGTCCAAGGGCGGTATCCGCAACCTCACCCGGGCGATGACCGCCGAGTGGGCCGGCGAAGGCCTGCAGATCAACGCGATCGCTCCGGGGTACATCCACACCGAGATGACCCAGAACCTCGTCGATGACGAGGCCTTCAACTCCTGGATCCTGGGCCGCACACCGGCGAAGCGGTGGGGGACCGTGGCGGACATTGTTGGTCCGGCGATTTGGCTGGCCTCGGATGCTTCCAACTTCATCAACGGTCAGGTCGTCTTCATTGACGGCGGCATGACCACAGTGGTCTGAAAGGCGAAACCATGATTCCCGAAACTGTTCTTGGCGTTGTGGCACACGGTGCCGGTGACCTGCGGGTGGAGCCGGTTGACCTGGCTGCACCGGGCTCCGGCGAGGCCGTGGTGGAGGTCGCGTACGGCGGTGTCTGCGGGTCCGACCTGCATTACTGGCAGCACGGCGCTGCCGGTGAGTCCATCCTGAAGGCCCCGATGCTGCTCGGCCACGAAGTAGTGGGCCGCGTGGCGCAGGCCGCAGCGGACGGGGCAGGGCCGGCAGTCGGCACGGCCGTGGCCGTTCACCCGGCAACTCCGGGTCCGGGGGACGGCTCGCGCTACCCCGAGGACCGGCCCAACCTCTCGCCGGGGTGCACCTACCTCGGCAGTGCGGCCCGGTTCCCGCACACCGAGGGCGCCTTTGCCCGATACGTCAACCTTCCGACGCGGATGCTCCGCGTGCTTCCGGCTGAACTGCCCATGCGCCGGGCGGCACTCGTGGAGCCTGCCGCTGTGGCCTGGCATGCTGTTTCGCGGGCCGGCGATGTGCGCGGCAAGCGGGTCCTGGTTATCGGGTCCGGTCCGATCGGAGCACTGATTACCGCTGTCCTGAAGGCTCATGGCGCCGGTGAAATCATCACGACCGACATGCACGAGCAGCCTCTCTCCACCGCCCGCGCTGTAGGTGCCGACCGGTCCATCATTGCGACGGACGCCGAGGCGATCGCCGCGGTCGACGCGGACGTCGCGCTCGAGTCGTCAGGCAACCCGCGCGGACTCGCCTCGGCGATCGGCGGAACCACCCGCGGCGGCAGGGTCGTGATGGTGGGACTGCAGCCGGACGGCAACCAGCCGGTGCCGATCGCGACCGCCATCACCCGCGAGATCGACCTGGTCGGCTCCTTCCGCTTCGACGACGAGATCGACGACGTGATCCGGGCGCTCGGAGACGGCACGCTCCATATCGACCCGGTGATCACGCACGAGTTCGCTCTCGACGACGCACTCGCGGCCTTCGAGACGGCACTCGACTCGACCGCATCCGGAAAGGTCCTGGTGACGTTCTCATGAGCTCATCCCCCTCTCACCCCGCCCCGCTCGTCGTCGTGATGGGCGCCTCCGGATGCGGCAAGTCGAGCGTCGGCGCAGCGCTGGCCGCGCGGCTCGGAGTGCCTTTCCAGGACGCGGATGACCTGCATCCGGCCTCGAACATCGCCAAGATGTCGGCGGGCGTCCC
>NZ_DALZXY010000043.1:0-9061 GCF_031988865.1 Arthrobacter sp. | reverse complement strand
CGCTCACCGACGAGGACCGTGCCCCGTGGCTGCGGATCGTCGGAGACGAGCTGCACCGCCAGGAGAACACCGGTCTCGTGATCGCCTGCTCCGCGCTCCGGCAGGTCTACCGTGACACGATCCGCGAGCATGCGCCCGGCGTCTTCTTCGTCCATCTCGACGTGAAGAAGGAAGTCCTCGCCGCGCGGCTGTTCATGCGGAGCGAGCACTTCATGCCGCTGGACCTTCTCGAATCGCAGCTGGCGACCCTCGAGCCGCTCGCACCCGAGGAGCCGGGCCTCACCGTCAACGGGGCGCAGAAGATCCACGCCATCGTGAGCGGTGCCGAGGACGTGGTGCGCGAGCGCGGCCGAACCCGCGCCGCCGCGTCGCTGATCTGAGCCGAGCGACGATGACGAACCGCATCCCCCACGGCAGCCCCGCCGGGTACGAGGCCGGATGCCGCACACGCTCGGCCTGCCCGCACGGCGACCTCTCGCCCTGGGTCACGTGCGCCGAGGCATCCGTGCGCAGGCGCTCGGACTATCGCCTGTGGCAGCTGCCCCTCGACCAGCCGATCCCCCGCACCGGCACGGTGGACGACGCCCCCCGTGCGCCGGAGGCCCCGCAGCCCGCAGTCACCGCCACCGCCACCGACCTCGATACTCACGGCACGCTCGGCGGGTATCGCCGCGGATGCCATCGCGACCGACTCTGCCCGAACTGGACCATCGGGCGCACGACCTGCGCCGGCGCGCGACGGGAGTACATCCGCGACTACCGCGAACGCAGGTTCCGGAACGAGGGTCACACCATCACGCACGGCACGACCTATGGCTACTACCTCGGATGCCGCGACCGCCGCACCTGCCCGGGCGGAGCCGACGGAGTCACATGCTCGGATGCCCAAGCGGCCCGCAAGCGCGAGATCGCCGCAGCCGCCGGTGTCCCTCCCCGGGTGGAGCCGGTCGACTCCCTGCCCGCCTCCGAGCGGGTCTGGGAGCTCAGGGCAGAGGGGTACTCCCTGCGTGAGATCGCGCGCCTCACGGGCTGCGGGCACACGACGATCGCGGAGCTGGCGCGCACGGGGCCCGGCCGACGCTCGCACATCACTCCGGAGACCCTGCAACGAATACTCGGGTCGCGGGTCGAGCACTGACGTCGGTCGAAGGGAGTCTGCCTCGGTAAGCCCGCGACCCGCTCAAATGCCAGTTGGTCTCGTGCTTCGCCTCAACGCAGGAATTGTGTTCGGCTCGGCGAACCAGTCTGTCGGCAGCTCGTGTGCTTTCGCGGCTTGGACGGTCGCCTGAGCAGCGATCGCGCTTCCTTTCACTCTGATCCAGGCTGCCGCATCCTGTCCCTGAGATTCGAGGTGGCGGACGGTGGGGACGAAGTGCTGACTGGACGCGGGAGTGAGCTGACCGACCCGCTCTCCATCGAGCCGGATCTCGATCAGCGTTTTCGGTGCGCGCGCTGTCCCGCCTTCGATCACAGCAAGCGTACCCAGGGCGATTCCGTCACCGACGTTGGTGGTGAAGTCCGCGAGGACATCCTGGTGCTGCTCCTCGCCCGTGACCTGGAGCGCGGATCCCCAGGGCAAGATGCTGTAGGCGCCAGCCGGAGGCTCGTTCATCGGCAACACGAGGTGGGGCTCGTTCAGAGCGATCGAAACGCGTGCCACATATTTCAGTTTGCGCGACGAGTCCCACGATTCCCGAGCCGAGGCCCAGATGCGAGCTCCGGTCGCCGCGACGTGACCGGAGTCCCAGACATCGCGGATCGCGGAGACATATACGGCTGCCACCTCTTTCTCCAGATACCCGACGTGCTGGTCGTTAATCTGCACCATGACCGCATTCTTGTCGTGCGGATTGGTCGGCTCCGGAACGAGCGCAGCGATCAGATCACTGCGCTCGATCTCCTCATCCTTCTTCGGCTTGCGACCGATCGCTTTGTGGATTGCGTCCATCCGGGCGAACTCGCCAGCGACCTCGGTATTCGGGTACCCATCCGCGCCCAGCAGCAGGTATCCGTTTCGAGTCGCCTTCTCCCGCTCGGGCTCCTTCTTGCTCGTGAGCGGTTCGGTGGCGGTACTTCTCCTCTGAGCCGCGGCAGGTGCAGCGGGCGGAAGAAGAGGGTCCGTCCCCTGAACGCCGTCGTTAGCAATCCAGTCGGTCCAGGTGACGCCGTCCCAGTAGCGATACTGATTTCGACCGGAGGGGTCAGGATGCCACGCGGCAGGAACCGGCGGAGAAGCGGTGGTCATTGTGATCCCCTTATCTGACGACGCGTCGAGCTCAATCGAAAACCTATCGCCTCGGGTTACACGAAGGTCAAGCGTCTCGCGATCCACAAGCGCACCTCCGCGCGGAAGTGGGCGCGTAGATCTCCTTTGCGCGACGCCGATCATCCGCACTGATGACATGCGCATCAGGTGGTTACTGCTGCGTTATCGCCACAGCCCAACCGGACATGACGAAGGCCCCGCATCCCAGTGTTTCCAGGGGAGTCGGGGCCTTCGTGGTGGCGGTGACGGTGGGATTTGAACCTAGATCTCAAAGAGGTGCTGAAGGCGGCGCGGATCGTCCTGATCTACACCGCCGAAATATTCACCAAGAATGCACCACGCCCTACCCCGAACACGGAAAACCCCCGATTTCTCGGGGGTTTCCATGGCGGTGACGGTGGGATTTGAACCCATCGACATACTTTCCGCGGCTTGCTCGTCTGGGCGCAGCTGCCCATGACGCCAAGCAACAGCAGCGCTTGCGCCCGTCGACCGCGCCGCAATGATGCCCGGCTCCTTCGCGCACCCCGAGCGCGAGGAGCCATACCGTCCAGGTGTCCCACCTTTGAGGGACTTGAATCTAGGTAGACAGAAATCGGTCGCTGCTCCTTTTGATCACAGCGACTCTAGACGCGCTCGACCCGACCCTGTTGAGCCTTGTCGGCACCATCGTGCGCCTCGTCATCATGACCTCCTCCTTCGGCACGCTCCACGCCGAAGCCACATCCTGAACGGCACCGTTGGCGCCAAGGTTCGTCAGTCCAAGAGACCGCCAACTCGGCCCCCGGTGATCGTTGTGTGGACGGCCCGGACGCGCGGCCTATGAATCTGCCAACGATTCATCGACGCTACTGGCGCCGGTGTAAAGCCGTATGTAAACTCGGGCCATGACCCGGGAACCGCGCGAGAAGAGGAAGCTCGAGCGCTCGCCGCTCGTCGTCGTGCTCACAGAGATTCGATTCGCCCCGATCCTCACGATGGCAAGCTTCGTCCCGGCCATCCAGGATGAATTGCGCCGACAAGGCTATCCGGGGTTCACCGCCTCAGCGATTCAACAGTTTCAGTTTTCGATGGCTGGCAGCGAGCCCGTAATTCAGTCCACTCCGCGATGGGTATTTACCTCGAAAGACAACGATGAGATCGTCTCACTGACATACGAAGCGATCTCCATGCAGACCACTTCTTACGACGATTTCGAGGCGTTTTTAGAGGGAGTTCGCAAGGTGGTGGCGGTCATCGAGTCCATTGCTGCGCCAAGCTTCGCTGATCGGGTCGGATTGCGGTACGTAGACGCTGTTCCGAACATCGGAGATTCGATGGCCGATTACTTCAACGAGACGGTTCTCACATTCAGCGCTGCTGACCTTGGCGTAAATTCAATTCTGTTCAACCAGCACATTATTGCGGCGACCGACAAAGGCCATCTGCAGATTCGGATGAGTCAGGTGGAAGACGCCCCCCTCCTCCCACCAGATCTGAATACACCTGAACTTGCACCCATCGCCGCCGCCCGCACCGGCGTGCACGCAATCTTTGACGTCGACAGCGCCGATGAGACGAGGTCCGATTTCACATGGGAGACGCTCGAAGAGCGACTTTGGGGAGTTCATCAGCACGCCAGTAGCGCTTTCTGGAAATCCATCACTCCGCAGGCTCGAAAAACATGGGGAGAACATGAAGGGGTCAGATTGTGACGCTTGTAGCCGCGGAGACCCCCTCTGTAACTCGCGCATTTGCGCCGATGGCTCCCGCCACCGACCTGATGCTAACCTCCTCAAGCGGTTTGGGATCCCGATGGCCCCGAGGTTTCGAGGAATGCGCCTTCGTGACGCCCACTAGGGCGTCCTGGTTTGCAGAGGCGGTCATCGGTACAGGTGCTATGTTAACCGAATCGGTCTTGTTCATCGCGAGCAAGATCGCAACGGGGGTCATGCCGCACATTGTTTTACTCGATAGCGAAGTGCCGCCGAGAAGCACTACTAATGTGTCGGAGTTGGTGAACGAGATTCGCGTTTCGCTCGGTTTATCAATCACTCAGCTAGCTGCCGTGCTGGCGGTCGAACGACCGACAATCTACTCGTGGCTCAAGGGTCAAGCTACGCCGGCGCCCCACCGTATGGAGCGGATCACTCTCGCCGTAGATATCGCTCGCTATTGGCGAGCTACCGCTGGCCAGTCCGAGCACCCCAACCTCAGTTCTCATGTGGCTGATGACGTGCCGCTCGTAACAGCGCTCTGCGAACCGCGACTATGGCGCAAGGAGATCGAGCAAGATATGCGCCTTCAGGCTGCATCAGTCCGCAAGCAGGCGCCCGCTCGGCGGGGAACACTCACTGAGATTGCGAGATCGCTGGCTGCCACGCCTCGGACGGCTGAGGATTTCGACGTCGCGACCGGGCGCCCCCTGGGTCCTGAGCTATAGGACAAAACATCGTGGGCGAGGACGAGATCATCCACCCGCTCGGGTGGACACAGGGCGCCCTCTTCGGTGGCCCCGAGTTCGAAGGTCAGCCTGGTTTGCCGAAGGGGAATCTCTTCCTTACCGTCTCCCACCCATGCGATGTAGTCTCGACCAGCTTTGAGCGCGACCCGTTCGTGGAAGTGATGTCGGTCGATCAGATTGAGGTCGTGGACGGTAACTTCACGCACGGCAAGAACCCCCGGGTTCTTCACCTCGAGCGCCCGCACGACGCCATTGGTATTCGACGAGACACGAAGACCGCACTCGACCGTCGGACCCTCCTTCAGTTCGCCCCGTCAGATGTGTTGAGCGAGACCGAAAGGCGCGTGCTTGCTCTGTGGCTCGCGGCTAGCTACGCCCGCCCGACCTTCGCTGACGAGTTCAACCGCCGGATGGCTCCTGCGCGCCGAGCAATCGAGCGCATTTTCAAGGCTGCCGGGGCTTCGATGACCGGTATTTATGTGGCAACACAGCTCGACGAATTCGACGCCGAAACGCCCTACGACGCCTCAATCGCTATCACAATGCGTGTCGGCGACTTTGAGAACGCAGACGTGTTCACGGTTGCGAGCGAGGCTGCCGACACCCTCGGCGATACCCTTCGTCGGCTTGACGGCATAAATCTCGCTTCAATTGTCGTGACGTCCGAGCGCGACATGACGCTCGAGGACCTGCGATCCTATGCGCGTTGGGACTACGACTCCCTGAGCCTGCGTGATGATGACGTAGAGACTCTTCCATCAGCGGTCGGTTAGAAGCTCTAACGTTGCAGCGACCCATGGGTGTAGGGTCCGCCTACCCTTTAGCGCTTCGCAAAGGTTGTGAGACAGACGGCTCGGGAGCACCCACCCCCTGCGAACAGATGGGGAGTTTCGCGCGCAGCCACGCGTACGCAGGGGCATGCGATAGACGTGTCCGTGAAGCCCCGCTGACTGCTGCTGACTCCGCAAGTATTCCGCAGATTCGGTAGTGAAGATGGACAGCCCTGACAACGAAAAGTCTTGCTGATCATGAGAGTTAGGAGCGCTCAGCACCCCGCAACAACCCCTGATAACCCCTCCCCGAAAATCGTGAGGTCACGGGATCGACGCCCGTCGGAGCCACAAGGCTGATCATTACAATCAGCCCAGAAACCCTCGCCTAGCTTCTACATGGCGGGGGTTTTGCTTTGTCCCGGAGACGGCCTCGCATGCGCGCGCGATTCGCTGACGGCCCCTGTGCGCGAGGAGCGTGAACGGATCCGGACGGCGTTCCCCGAACTTCGCTGCCCACCGGCTGCGAACCTCAAGACGAGCTCGCCCAGAGCGCTGTCCGCGACCATGCCTACGACCCAGATCGGGCATTGGCCCGATGTGGTCATGCCCTGGCTGTCGAACCTAGTTCTCACCGCCGTCTATGAGAACGACACTGCACTTGAGAGTGGAGGGAAGTACTCTGCGCATCGAGGTGTGCAATCGACCGCTCCTGGCGTCCCGCGTCTCGAACGCTCGGCTCCAACAAGGAACGCTCTTCCCGATCTGAGCCCCGGCTACTGCGCTGACCCGTCGACATCGACCGAGCGCCGGTCACCGCGTGTGTTCGGTGTGCTGATCACCAGGAATCGGGTCTCACCCGGTCCGGGATTGAAGAATCGATGCGGGAGCCCGGCCGCGACCTCGACGCCACTCCGAGGACCCAACTCAACCACCCCGTCGGCGGTCTGCATCTCGGGCGCCCCCTCGAGCACGTAGAAGAACTGCGTCGCGGAGTCGTGGACATGCCATGCCTCTCCGGCACCGGCAGGCACACGCTCTTCGATCACCGACAAGCCCTGACTGTCGAGCAGACGCCACCCGTCGGAAACCTCACCCCATACGTAGTGCTCGGAGTTGGTGGTGTCGACGGATTCGCGCATCGTACGATCCTCGCAGAGGCCGCTGTCGTCCAGCCCTTTGCAGACGCATGAGCAAGGTTCGGTTCGTCACCGGAGATTCCAACATCATCACCAGATCAGGTGCCGATAATGTCATCGCCGATCCGGCGCCCGTCAGCTGCGCCCATGCTCTCGGATGACCACGACTCCCCCCGCAGCGATCGAGACGATCCCCGAGTGCTCGGCACCGGTCAGCAGGTCCACACCCGAGGCCTCGGCCCGGCCGTCGTCCTCGCTGTGGTTGATCAGGAACAGATACGACGCGTCGTCGCCCACTCGCCGCACGGCCTCCACCCCCCGCGACACCACAGCGGTCGGTCCGATCTCCTTCTCCTCCAGCAGTCGATCGACGAGCGCGCCCAGGCTCTCCGGATCGAGATCGACCGACAGGTAGTAGGCCGCACCCGCTCCGACTCGACGCCTCGTGAGCGCAGGTCCTCCGGCGAGCGCTCCCTCGGTGTGACGCGCCAGCACCTCGGCGCCATCGTCGGGTGCGGGTTCGCGCAGTCGCTCAGCCCAGCGGCGCACCGTCCAGCCGTTGTCGAGTCGCAGACTCTGGTCGGCATCCAGCGGCGAGAATTCCTCGCTCGTGACCCCGAGCAGCGATCGGAACGCGCCGGGATACCCGCCGAGCCGTACGGTGTTGACCTCGTCGACGATGCCCGAGAACCAGGTGACGAGCACGGTGCCACCGGCCTCGACGAAGTCGTGCACGGTGCGCGCGTTCTCGTCCGAGACGAGGAACAGCCCCGGCACGATCACGAGTCGGTACGCGTCGAGGGCCGTCCAGGGCGCGACGACGTCGGCCGTGACCGCCCGGGCGAACAGGGCGTTGTGCACGGCACGCGCGGTGTCGGCGTAGCGGAGGTCGTTGATCGGCTTGAGCCCCGACTTCAGCGCCCATCCGGCCTCGTTGTCGTGCAGGATCGCGACCTCGGCGGATGCGACCGTGCTCCCCCTCACCTCGGCGAGCGCGTCGAGGTGCGCACCGAGGTCGACCACGTCACGGAAGACACGGCTCTGCGGGCCCGAGTGCGGCAGCATCGCCGAGTGGAACTTCTCGGTGCCCGATCGCGGGGCCCGCCACTGGAAGTACATGACGCTGTCCGACCCGCGCGCGACGTGTGCGAGTGCGTGCCGCGCGAGCTCGCCCGGCGCCTTCGGCTGGTTGATGCGATGCCAGCTGGATGCTCCGGTGGCGTGCTCCATGAGCATCCACGGCTCTCCCCTGCTGAGTCCGCGCATGCGATCGCCGCTGAAGGCCAGGTCCTGATGCCGCAGGGGGTCGGGCCCGAACGTGTAGTGGTCGTTGGCCACGATGTCCATCTCGTCGGCCCACCGGGTGTAGTCGACCACGTCGGGCCCGAGACCGACCATGAAGTTGGTCGTCACCGGCACGCCGGGGGCGAGCCCGCGCAGCACGTCCTTCTCGGCACGGTAGTGGTCGAGCAGTTCGTCGGACGAGAACCGCTCGTAGTCGAGGAGCTGGCCCGGGTTGTGCGCCGTCTCACCCCACGGTGTCGTCACCTCTTCGAACGACGAGTAGGTGTTGCCCCAGAACGCCATGCCCCACGCCGCGTTGAGCGCATCGACGGTGCCGTACTTCGCCGCGACCCACTCGCGGAATCGAGCGTTCGAGACCGGGCAGTGGCAGCGCGCGTTGCCGCCGCCGAGCTCGTTGCTGACGTGCCACATCCGCACGGCCGGATGCCCGGCGACGTGCTCGGCCAGACGCTCGACGATCCGCAGCGCATACCCGCGGAACACCGGAGACGAGGGACACCAGCCGAGGCGACCGCCGGGAGCGAGCGGATGCCGATGGCGATCCTGCGGCAGGATCTCGGGATGCAGTCGGTGCAGCCACATCGGCACGGCGGCCGTGGGCGTCGCGAGGTCGACCGCGATGCCGTTCTCGTGCAGGAGGTCGAGCATGCGGTCCAGCCACGTGAAGTCGAAGACGCCCTCGCGCGGCTCGTGCACCGCCCACGAGAACACGCCGAGCGTGACGAGGTTCACTCCCGCCTCGCGCATCAGCGCCAGGTCCTCGAGCACCACCTCCCACGGCCACTGCTCGGGACTGTAGTCGCCGCCGAAGGACAGACTCTCGGTCGGCCAGGGGGCGGAGCGACGCGACGACGCGGCGACGCGCTCGTCGTCGGGACTCTGTGCGACCTCAGACACGGGCGGGCTCCCGCTCCGCCGACTCCCAGGACTGCGTGTAGTGGTTGAAGCACACGGTGTTGTCGAGCGTCGACCGATCGGTGACCACCTCGCCCGAGACCACCTTGCCGATCTTCTCGGGGTCGGGCGCCGCGACGGCGAGCAGGCGCGTGTACGCGTGCTGCGGATTGAGGATCACGTCATCCGCCGGCCCGCGCTCGACGATGCGTCCGCGGTACAGCACGAGGATCTCGTCCGAGAA
>NZ_DALZXY010000042.1:0-27783 GCF_031988865.1 Arthrobacter sp. | reverse complement strand
TCCAGCGCCCCGCTGAGCAAGGCGATGCCCAAGCCGAGCAGCGCCAGCACGGCACCCACGACGGCGGGGGAGCGGTAGCCCCAGCCCCAGGCGATGACCAGTCCGCCGGCCATGGCGCCGAGCGCGTTGGCCATGTTCAGTGCCGCATGGTTCAGCGAGGAGGCCAGCGAGGCCGCGCCCGGCGAAACATCCAGGAGCCGGGTCTGCAGCGCCGGGGTCAGGGCCGAGCCGATGGCACCGACCAGGAACACAAGAATGACTGCGCCCACCTTGTACTGCACGGCCCAGGCGTAGACCGCCAGGATGACCACGGTTCCGCCCAGCACGGCATAGATGCTGCCCATGACGGATCGGTCTGCAATCCGGCCGCCGACGACGTTGCCAACCACCTGCCCCACTCCGTAGAGGCCCACGATGAAGGGCAGCACGGACACGGACATGCCCGCCACCTCGGTCATGGTGGGGGAGATGTAGGTGTAGACGGCGAAGAACCCGCCGAAGCCCACGGTTCCGACCAGCAGCGCCAGCCAGACCTGGGTCCGGCGCAGGGCGCTCAGCTCACGCCGGACGCTGGCGTCGGGGTGGGCGGCCTGGAACGGCACAAACCGGGCCACCAGGGCCACAGTTAGCAGGGCGATGGCCCCGACGAGTACGAACATCCAGCGCCAGCCGTACTGCTGGCCGAGCCAGGTTGCGAACGGAACACCGATCACATTGGCGATACTCAGGCCGAGCATGACCATGGAAATGGCCCAGCCGCGCCGGGTGGGTGCCACCAGTGAGGCGGCGATGACGGCGGCCACACCAAAGAACGCTCCATGCGGGAGTCCGGAAAGGAACCGGGTCACCAGCAGCCAGCCATAGTCCGGGGCGATAAAGGAGGAGAGGTTGGCAATGGCGAAGAACGCCATCAACCCCAGTGCGAGCCGCTTGCGCGGCATCTTGGCTCCCAGCGCCGCGAGCAGCGGGGCACCAACGACGACGCCGAGGGCATAGGCGGAGATCACGTGTCCGCCTTCCGGGACGGTGACTCCAAGGTCGGCGACCATTTCCTGGAGCAGGCCCATGATGGCGAACTCGGTGGTGCCGATGGCGAAACCACCGGCTGCGAGGGCGATGATGGCCAGGGAGACGTGGCGGGCTTTGGAAGCCGCTGTGCTCGATGAAGGCATAGAGATGAGGTGCTTTCGGATCAGCGGGAACCGCGGAGCCGCGAAGGACACGGACGCGCATGTACGGCCATTGCAGGAAGTGGATCGGCTGCAAATAACTCCGCAGCGAAACCTCCGCTGCGATGTTCCTGTACTGCAACACATTTCTGTGGTGCAACATTCCTGTACGTCCAGCGAATGCGGCAGGGAAAGGCCGGGGACGGTGTGGCACCGTCGCCTTTAAGTCTAAGGCAGCGGGGACCGTAGACTCGAGCTGTGTTGAATCCAGAGTTGAAACAGGTAGTCGGGGCGGCAATCATCGATGACCTCCAAAACCCAAGCAGCCTCCTGGCTGCCCGCCGGTCCGCGCCGGAACACTATGCCGGGATGTGGGAGTTTCCCGGCGGGAAAGTGGAGCCGGGTGAATCCTGCGAAGCGGCGCTGCACCGCGAATTGGCCGAGGAACTCGGGGTGGAAGTTGCCCTGGGCGCTGAAATCACCGGACCGCTGGCTCAGGGCTGGCCGCTGAACCAGGCCGCCGCCATGCGGGTTTGGCTTGTTCAGCTCACGGCCGGCGAGCCGTTGCCGCTGGAAGACCATGACGAACTGCGCTGGGTCCAGCTCGACTCACCGGAGCTCGCTGAGCTGCCGTGGATTCCCGCTGACCTGCCGATTGTCGCTGCGATGCTGCGGGCCGCCGGGGTGCAGAATCCGGAACTGACGGACTAACAGGACAGGTCCTGGTGCGGCCCAGCGGGTGCCGCCCGGCCAGCTCACCCGGTCAAAACAGGGTGCCTGCGGCCGCCGGCAGGCGGATGTCCCCAGCCGCAGTGGACGGGGTGGGTGCCGTGCCGGGCGTCGCGCTGGAATTCCCGCCTGCCTGTCCCGCGCTGCGGGTGGAGAGGAACCGGTTGGCCTCGTCGAAGCCGTGGCGGGCTTTGAAGAACCGGATGCGGCCGGCCAGCCATTGCCGGTACTCCTTGGAGGCATTGGTTCCGCCCGCGAACAGCGCATCGTATTTGGCGGTCAGCTGCGGGTAATCCCGGGCCAGCCACTGCCGGTACCACTCCCGGGCGCCGGGCCGAAGATGCAGGGCGCCGGCTGTGACCGACGAGGCGCCTGCCTTGGCGAGGGCAGCGAACAGGGCATCCAGGGATTCATCGCCGTCGGTCAGCCACGGCAGGATCGGCATGGCCATCACGTTGCACTCCATCCCGGCGTCCCGGATCCGGCTGATTAGCTCCAGCCGGGCCTTCGGCGATGGTGTGCCCGGCTCGACGCTGGATGCAAGGGCCGGATCCAGCATGGCCAGGGAGATGCCCATGCTGATCGGTGTGCTTTGTGCGGCGTCCGCGAGCAGCGGGAGGTCGCGGGCCAGCAGTGTGCCCTTGGTGAGGATGGAGAAGGGTGTTCCGCTGTCTCTCAGTGCACGGATGATGTCCGGCATCAGCTTGTAGCGCCCCTCGGCCCGCTGATAGGGGTCGGTATTGGTGCCCATCGCCACGTGTTCGCGTTTCCACGACGGTTTGGCCAGCTCGCGCCGCAGGACTTCGCCCGTGTTGGTCTTCACCACCAGCTGGCTGTCGAAGTCGGCGCCGGTGTCCAGATCGAGGTAGCTGTGCGTTTTACGGGCAAAGCAGTAGACGCATGCATGGCTGCATCCCCGGTACGGGTTCACCGTCCAGCCGAACGGCATGTGCGAAGTCTTGGGCACCTTGTTCAGGACCGACTTGGCAATCACCTCATGGAAGGTCACCCCCGCGAACGCGGGAGTCTGGACTGACCTGACCACACCCTGCAGGGAAAGCAGTGCGTCCGCTGCCGGTGCAGCCTTCGGTTCCTGTTGCTGCCACCTCATCCATCCATTAGAACATATGTTCGAATCGGCGGGTGGGTCTACCGCGGGCTGCGGTAGCCGCCGTCGTCGAGCCCCGCCAGGATTTCAAAGATGTTCGACGACGCCGGATCGCCGGAGAGCAGCTTGGAGATCCCAGCGGCGGCGAAGTACAGCGGCAGGAAAGCCAGACCCAGGACGGCGTACTGGCTGCTGTGCCGGGCCTCGTGTCGCAGCAGGGGAGAGATGTGCCCCGGCCCGGCCGGTTCGAAGGCAGCGGCAACCCGGGAACGGTAGATCACCACGTTGCCGAGCGTAAAGGCGGCGGCATAGGGGAGCCGGTGTTTCCAGCCCCCGGCCAGCAGCAGCCCGTCCGGGCCGCGTTCCAGCCGCAGCCGGCACGCCCGCGACAGCAAAACCCCGGCCGCCGTCGTTCCGTTGATCAGGTTCAGGGTGCGGCGCAGGTTCAGGATGCGGCGGATCCGGTGGCGGTTCAGGACGCCCTGGGCCGAAGCCGGCAAAGTCATGCGCCAATAGTAGGGGAGCGGAGGGCGCCTTCACACTGCCCGGCGGCCCGGCGTTCGTTGGTTAGACTGGTAGCCGCAGGCTCCTTCACTTCCCGCCTGCACACCAGCGTTTATCCAACAGCCACCAACAGGGCCGGAAACAGGTAAGAACGGTACATGTCGAATTCCATACCGGGGATGGACTCCCCAGACACCGCGGCACCCAACCCGCTGGACGAGCCGGCGGTCGCCGCCGCCGTTGAATCAGCGCTCGCGGCCATCGCCGCCGCCACTGACCTGGACAGCCTCAAGGAGGTCCGGATCGCCGTCACAGGTGAAAAGTCACCGCTGTCCCTGGCCAACCGCCAGATCGGTGGACTCCCCAAGGACCAGAAGGCCGCCGCCGGCAAGGTCGTAGGCCCCGCCCGCGGACGGATCAACCAGGCACTCGCCACCCGTACCGTGGAGCTGGAAGCCGAGCGTGATGCGCGGATCCTCGTCGAGGAAGCTGTGGACGTCACCGCTGCACCGCGCCGCCGCCGCATGGGCGGACGCCACCCCCTCTCCACGCTCCAGGACCGCGTCAGCGACATCTTCGTGGGTATGGGCTGGGAAATCGCCGAAGGTCCCGAGGTCGAATCCGAGTGGTTCAACTTCGATGCCCTGAACTTCAAGCCGGACCACCCGGCCCGCGAAATGCAGGACACCTTCTTCGTGGAGCCCCCCGAGGCGCATCTGGTGATGCGCACACATACTTCTCCGGTGCAGGTCCGGTCCATGCTCGAGCGCGAGCTGCCGATCTACGTGCTCTGCCCGGGCAAGGTATTCCGCACCGACGAGCTCGACGCCACGCACACCCCGGTGTTCCACCAGTTCGAAGGCCTGGCCATCGACAAAGGCCTGACCATGGCGGACCTGGTGGGAACCCTGGAGCACTTCACCCGGGTGCTTTTCGGTGACGAAGCCAAGGTCCGGCTGCGGCCGAACTATTTCCCCTTCACTGAGCCCAGCGCCGAGCTGGATATCTGGCATCCCGGCGCCAAGGGCGGCCCGCGCTGGATCGAGTGGGGCGGCTGCGGCATGGTCAACCCCAACGTGCTGCGCGCGGCGGGCATCGACCCCGAGGTCTATTCAGGTTTTGCCTTCGGTATGGGCATCGAGCGTGCCCTGATGTTCCGCAATGAAGTCTCGGATATGCGGGACATGATTGAGGGCGACGTACGTTTCAGCGAACACTTCGGGATGGAGATCTAAGTGAGAATCCCACTTTCCTGGCTGCGCGAGTATGCCCAGGTTCCGGCGGACGCAACCGCCGAAGACGTTATGGCAGAACTGGTGAAGGTTGGCCTCGAGGAAGAGGACGTCCACCGTCCCACCGACGAGCTGCAGGGCCCGATTGTGGTGGGCCAGGTGCTCTCCAAGGAGCCCGAACCGCAGAAGAACGGCAAGACCATCAACTGGTGCACCGTCCGGGTTGTCCCGGAAGGTTCCTCGCAGGAACTCACGGGCGACGGGATCGATCCGTCCGGCGTGCAGGGCATCGTCTGTGGTGCACACAACTTCGAGGTCGGGGACAAGGTGGTTGTCACCCTGCCCGGCGCCGTGCTGCCCGGGGACTTCCGGATCAGCCCGCGCAAGACCTACGGGCACGTCTCCGCCGGCATGATCGCCTCCGTGCGGGAACTCGGCATCGGCGAGGACCACGACGGCATCCTGGTGCTTTCCACCATCGGTCTTGACCCGGAGATCGGCTCCGACGCGATGGAACTGCTCGGTCTCTACGACCAGGCAGCGGAAATCAACGTGACGCCGGACCGCGGCTACGTGTTCTCGATCCGCGGCGCCGCCCGTGAGTACGCCCACGCCACCGGCACCAAGTTCACCGACCCCGCGGCCACGGTGGAGGTTGCGGAAGCCGACGGCGCCGGGTACCCGGTCCGCCTGGCCGACGACGCTCCGATCTACGGCAAGCCCGGCTGTGACCGTTTCGTCGCCCGCACCGTCCGCGGCGTCGACCCCACCCGCCCGACGCCGCCGTGGATGGCTGCCCGGCTGCGCCTGGCCGGCATGCGGTCCATCTCGCTGATCGTGGACATCTCCAACTACGTGATGCTCGAACTGGGCCAGCCACTGCACTGCTACGACCTGGACAAGCTGACCGGCGACATCACGGTCCGCCGCGCCACCCCGGGCGAAACCATCACGACACTGGATGAGAAGGTCCGCAAGCTGGACCCCGAGGACCTGCTGATCACGGACGAGTCCGGCGCCATCGGCATTGCCGGCGTAATGGGCGGGGCCACGACCGAGGCCTCTGACACCACCCGGAATGTCCTGGTCGAGGCGGCGCACTTCGACGACGTCAGCATCGGCCGCTCCCGCCGCCGTCATAAGCTGCCCTCCGAAGCGTCCAAGCGCTTCGAGCGCGGCGTGGACTGGTACGTTGCCGACGTCGCTGCGCAGCGCGCCGTCGACCTCCTGGTGGAACTGGCCGGCGGCACCGCTGACGAATCCATCACCGACGCCGGCACTGCGCCCGAAAGGCGCAGCATCTTCCTGCCTGCAGGATTCCCGGCACAGCTGATCGGCTACGACTTCACCGAAGAGCAGATCACCGGAACACTCTCCGACCTGGGTGCGGACGTGCAGCAGGCCGACGGCGGCTACCGTGTGTCGCCCCCGAGCTGGCGGACCGACCTGGAAACCCGGGAGGACCTCACTGAGGAAATTATCCGGCTGGTGGGCTACGACCAGATCCCGTCCACCCTGCCGGTGGCGCCTCCTGGCCGCGGTCTGACCCGCCTGCAGCAGCAGCGCCGCCGCCTGCTGCAGTCCCTGG
This sequence comes from Arthrobacter sp., assembly GCF_031988865.1. NCBI lineage: Bacteria > Bacillati > Actinomycetota > Actinomycetes > Micrococcales > Micrococcaceae > Arthrobacter > Arthrobacter sp. The sequence goes on along the minus strand of NZ_DALZXY010000042.1, from coordinate 21,453 downwards.
CCGCTGAAGGCCTGACCGAGGTGCTGTCCTACCCCTTCGTCACCGAAGAGGACAACAACACCTTCGGCACTCCGGTTGCCGGCGAGCAGCGTCCGGCCCTGAAGCTGGCTAACCCGCTCAGCGCCGAATTCGGCTACCTGCGCACCTCGGTGCTGCCTGGCCTGTTCGACGTCGCCAAGCGCAACCTTTCGCGTGGCTTCCGGGACCTGGCACTGTTCGAGTCCGCGACGGTCTTTCTGCCCGGTGAAACCACGGGCACCGAGACCATCCCGCCGCTGGGCGTCAAGCCCTCCGACGAGGTCCTCGATGCCCTGTACAACGGTATTCCGGACCAGCCGCTGCACGTCGGCGTGCTCTTCACCGGGCACGAGTCACCTGCCGGCGCCGGACACACCCCGCGTCCGTGGGACTGGGCCGACGCCGTCGACACCGCCCGGTTTATGGGCGACGTGCTCGGCGTCGAACTGGTGATCAGCAAGGGCGAACACCAGGCTTTCCACCCGGGACGCACCGCAATGATCTCGCTGCGCAGCGGTGAAACGGTCGGCTACGCCGGCGAGCTGCATCCGAAGCTGCTTGCGGCCCGGGATATGCCTGCCCGGACCGTGGCGCTTGAGCTCAACGTGGATGCGCTGTTCGACGCGGCACCTGACGTGATTGTGGCCCGGCCCATTTCCAGCTACCCGGCAACCAACCAGGATGTTGCGCTGGTTGTGGCGGAGGAAATCCCGGCCGAAACGGTGTTGGAAACCCTGCGCGAAGGCGCCGGGGAACTGCTCGAGGACATCTCGCTGTTCGATGTCTACGCCGGAAAGGGCATCGATGAGGGGCACAAGTCCCTGGCCTTCGCCCTGCGCTTCCGCGCCGATGACCGCACGCTGACCGCGGATGAGGCCTCCGAATCCCGTGCAGCCGCCGTCGCGCTGGCTGCCGAGCGTTTCGGTGCCGTGCAGCGGTAGTGTCGCTCTAGTCGTTTGACGCAGCAGGCCCCGCCGGGTTTCCGGCGGGGCCTGCTGCGTGTGTGCGTCGCTCAGGGCCTCCGGCGAGGGCTAGGGTTTGCTGCACGTGATGAGGAACTGGGCCGCCCAGCCGAGGCCGCTGAGGAAGAATCCAAATCCAATCCCCCCGTACCCGGTAGAGGAAGCGGTGTAAGACCCAAGGGCGGCCGCAAGGAGGACAAAGAGGCAGCTGACGACCAGCAGCCTAGGATTCGGGTCGAACCGGCGGACGATGTCACCCCGCCGAACTCGGCGGCGGTCCCGGATGATCTGGACCATGACTGTCACGCCTCCCATGATCAGCGGCACCTGTACTGACTGATAACCGACCGGCGGCACGCCAACGTTGCCGCAGAGGATTCCGGTGATGACCAGGAGTGCCGTCGCGGCGTCCAGCTTGGCCAGCATGCCTTCCCCCATCGTTCAGCTTCTGCGGGCTGATGCACGAAACAGACGGAACCCTAGACCGTGGAGCGGCAGGTTGTCTGCACGAGACTTGTCTTGTTTTTAGATCTGCAAGCAGCCCGCTCCCGCTTGGCGCGCATGCTAGTTTGTCGTGCGTGGACACCCTCTCGCTCCCCGGTAACTGGTATCTCTTCGACTACGGCATGGTGATCTCCACTGCACCGCTCCAGGAGGACTGGGACGCCCTGCACCGCGCCACCGGGCTCGACCTGCGGCCGCCGTCGAGCCGCTATTGGGCGGGACGCGAGGGGTTCGACGCCGGCGTCCTGAGTCCGGAAGCCTACTGGTCGGGGGTGCTCGGCCGTCCGGCCGCGGAGGGGGAATCAGCCAGGTTGGAATCGCTCGACGCCGCGATGTGGTCCCACCTCAATCCGGTCGCCGTAGACGTCCTGCAGACGCTTCACGGTGAGGGAGCCAACCTGGCCCTGCTGTCGAACATGCCGGCGGGGATGTCACGGCGGTATGAGGCGGCCGCGACATGGCCGGGATACTTTTCCAGGCTGTTCTTCAGCGGCCGGCTTGGCATGGTGAAGCCGGATCCCCGGATCTTCAAGCACGTACTGGCGGACCTGGGCGCGGCGCCGGCGAACATTGTGTTCATTGACGACAACGCTGCTAATATCGCTGCGGCCGGGTCCCTGGGATTCCAGACGATCCTGCATGCCGAAGGGACGGACCTTCAAAGGGAACTTCTTGCCCTGCGGGATGACTTCTAGGGCCACTGCACCCGTCAGGGTCCGCTGGAACCGCTAGGACCTGCGGGACGTGCGCCCGACGGCGATCCACCAGGCCAGTGCTTCGTCCTCCGCGATCGTGTCCATGGGTACTTTCATCCAGCCCCGGCCCATCGGGCGGCGCTCTCCCATATAGGCCGGCTGTCCGCCGGCAGCCAGGAGTTCCTGGTACTGCGCCGGATCCACCCGCACCAACAGGTCTCCGTCCCGTCCTGCCGAGACAGCCAGACCGCCGTCCACCATAAAGGCCATACCCCCGAACATCCGCTTTTCCCGGACATCAGGGTGGGAGGCCAAGGCCTCGCGGATGCGCTGTGCCAAGATGTCCCGCTGAGGGTTAGGTTCCATAGCCTGCAGCCGCTCCTTCCAGAGGTTGGCCCAGCGAGGTTAGCGCTCCAGCTTCCGGTCCTGCACCAGGAACTGTGCGCTGGAACCCGTGCCGACCAGCAATAGGCCGGTTGCTATCCAACCGTGCCCCGGAATCAGGCTGGCGTAAATGGTCATGGCCACAACGAATGCCATGGACGCTCCGGCAGCTGCCAGGCGCCGGAGCGTGGGCTGAATCGTCCGGACTTTTTCCTGTCGGCCGGCCGCCCGGCGGGTCCCGGATGAGAAGGATAAGGGTGTTGAGCCCGAAAATGATCAGGACAAGCTGGGCGAACTGCGAGTCCGGCGGAAGACCGATGAGGTTGCCGCAGAGTACCCCGGTGATGGCCAAGGTGGCTGTTGCGGCGTCGAGCATCGTGATCTCATTCGAGACCTCAAAGGTCTTCATGGCGCTGTCCGGACCCTTTAACCGGGCCTGGTCCTTTCGGGTCGGCAGCCCTGGTCGGCCGGTAATGAGCGGTGAACGCCCAGAGCAGAAGCGCCGTGCCGGCTGCGAACATGGCTGCTGCCAACGGAAGGGGAGCGCCGCCGTCGGCCATGCGCAGGTCTCCTCTGCCCAGCATCATGGCGCCGAGACACGCACCTGCGCTTACGAGGTATCGCTTCATTGAATCTGTCTACCATCTGTAAGGCTGACATGACCGAGAATTCAGCCGGGTGGCCCCGCCCCCTGCCCAGCCGATCCATTGGCCGTAGCTGGGGAGCCTCAGGCTAAAGAGGTCTCCGCATGATGGCTGCGCAGTTTCCCCACTGAGTGTGGCCTCTGTTGCTGGTCGGCTCTCGCCCGTCACTCCCGTAACGATGAGTGGGAAACTACGTATCCCCAGCCCCGAGTCGAGGTCGAAACCCCTCCGTTTTGGGCAAAATCGACCGGATTGGGATTTCCCTGCCACGGCGCGCCGGAGGGAAATCCCAAATCGGCCGAAAATTCCCAAACCGGAGGGAAAGCGCCCAAGCGGGAGGAACTTCCAGCCAGCCCGGCAGCCCGGGCCCTTGCCGGGCTGCCAGTCAGAGCCGGGCCATGCCAGCCACGACCAGCCAGACCAGGCCGCGGCGACACGCGTTCCCACTCTATGTAACCTCCCGTGGCGGATGGGGTCACGCCAGTCACTCCAGGCAACTAACAGTGGGAACCCGTGTCGGCTGCCCAAGCGCCCCCAAACCTACGTAACCAGCAGCACCTTGCCTGTCGTCTTCCGCCCCTCAAGATCCGCCTGCGCCTGAGCGGCTTCCGCCAGGGGATAGGTGGCCCCGATCCGCACATTCAGCGTGCCGGCCTCGACCATCTCGAACAGTTCCCGCGCCCGCCACTGCCGTTCCTCGGCGCTGAGCAGATAATCCCTCATGGTCGGCCGGGTCAGGTAGAGGGATCCCAGGGCGTTCAGCCGCTGGATATCGAACGGAGGCACCTGCCCGGAGGCTCCGCCGAAGAGCACCATCATGCCGCGCGGGTGCAGGCTGGCCAGGGACCCGTCGAACGTCGCCTTGCCCACGCCGTCGAACACCACGTCCACGCCGTGCCCGTCGGTGAGTTCCCTGACGCGGTCGGCGAAGCCGTCGTAGCGCAGCACATGGTCAGCGCCCGCACCGGCCGCGAGACTTTCCTTCTCATCGTTGGAGACCGTGGTGATGACGGTGGCGCCCTTGGCCTTCAGCAGCTGGATCAGCAGCAGGCCGACGCCGCCCGCCCCGGCATGGGTAAGGACCGTTTCCCCGGACTGCACCGGGTACGTCGAATTGCACAGGTAATGGGCGGTGATGCCCTGCAGTGGAAGAGCCGCGGCCACCTCGCTGGAGACTCCGCGTGGCACCGGCAGCGCCTTGTCCACATCCAGGATCATGTACTCGGCGTAGGTGCCGTGGCCTTCGGCGGTAGCCACCCGGTCTCCCGCTTGGAAAGCCGCGACGTCGACGCCGGCGGAAACCACCGTGCCGGCGGCTTCGGCCCCCGGGATAAACGGATACTTCATCTGATAGACACCGCTGCGCTGGTACGTGTCGATGAAATTGACGCCGGCAGCAGCCACTTTCACCAGCAGCTCGTTCGGGCCTGGAACCGGCAGATCCACGTCTTCATAGCGCAGAACGTCCGGTCCGCCGGCTGATGGGACGACAATGGCTTTGTGCATGGTTTGCCTCTTCCGCTGGGGTTGCGCACCGGTGAGCGGTCCGCGCTTCGATTGGGAACCATCGTAGGCCCGGCGGCTGGGGGCTGCAGGAAAACCGGTCTTCACATTTCCACACCTATGCATAAATATGAAGACCCTTGCATAAAGTTGTTGTAGGGTGGTGCACATGACGATTTCCGTTGCCGTATCAGGGGCCAGTGGCTACGCCGGGGGAGAGGTCCTGCGCCTGCTCGCGGGCCACCCCGACGTCGAAATTGGCGCGATCACCGCCCGCAGCAACGCCGGTTCCCGGCTGGGTGAACTGCAGCCGCACCTGCACGCGCTGGCCGACCGCGTCCTCGTGGACACCACGGTGGAACATCTCGCCGGGCACGACGTCGTCTTCCTGGCGCTCCCGCACGGTGCCAGCGCCGAAATCGCCGCGCAGCTGAGCCCGGACACGCTGGTGATCGACGCCGGAGCGGACCACCGCCTTACCGACCCCGCGGCGTGGGAGAAATTCTACGGTTCCCCGCACGCCGGCAGCTGGCCCTACGGCCTGCCCGAACTGCCCGGCCACCGCGAAAAGCTCCGAGGCGCTAAGCGGATTGCCGTCCCCGGCTGCTATCCGACCAGTTCGCTGCTCGCCCTCGCGCCCGGCTTCGCCGCGGGTGTGCTGGAGCCCAACGACGTCGTGATCGTCGCCGCCTCCGGCACCTCCGGCGCGGGCAAGGCAGCGAAGCCGCATCTGCTGGGCTCCGAAGTCATGGGCGGCATGAGCCCCTACGGAGTGGGCGGCGGACACCGGCACACCCCCGAAATCGAACAGGGCCTGTCGGCTGCCGCGGGGGAGCAGGTCTCGATCTCCTTCACCCCAACGCTCGCCCCCATGGCCCGCGGCATCCTCACCACCGCCACGGCGAAGATCCGCCCCGGCGTCAGCGCCGATGACCTGCGCCAGGCCTGGGAATCCGCCTACGCCAACGAGCCCTTTGTCCGCGTCCTCCCGGAGGGACAGTGGCCGGCCACGAAAATGGTCGTCGGATCCAACTACGCCGCCCTGCAGCTGGTCCTGGACCCGCACGCCGGCCGCGTGATCGTCTCCGCCGTGATCGACAACCTCACCAAGGGCACCGCCGGCGGCGCCATCCAGTCCATGAACATCGCGCTCGGCCTCGAGGAAGGCGCCGGGCTCACCCAGCAGGGAGTAGCACCGTAATGAGCACCGACACGAACACCACCACCCCGGCAGTCACCGGCGTTACCGCACCTGCAGGGTTCCGCGCAGCAGGCGTCACCGCCGGACTGAAGGCCTGCCCTGGTGGTCAACGACGGCCCCGCCAAGGCAGCAGCCGCCGTCTTCACCCGCAACCGGGTGGCGGCTGCTCCGATCCACTGGTCCCGGCAGGTGATTTCCGACGGGCGGGCTGACGCCGTGTTCCTGAACTCCGGCGGCGCCAACGCCTGCACCGGTGCCCAGGGCTTCCAGAACACCCACGCCACGGCCGAAAAGGTGGCCGGCCTGCTGGGCATTTCCGCCGGCGACGTGGTGGTCTGCTCCACCGGACTGATCGGTGAACAGCTGCCGATGGAGAAGCTGCTGCCCGGCGCCGAAGCCGCCGTGCAGGCCCTGGCTGCGGACAACGGCGCCCTGGCCGCGGAAGCGATCATGACCACGGACAGCGTCTCCAAGCAGGCCGGCTTTGCCGGCACCGGCTACCGGATCGGCGGCATGGCCAAGGGAGCCGGCATGCTGGCCCCGGGACTGGCGACCATGCTGGTCGTGCTGACCACCGACGCCCTGCTGGACGCACCGGCGCTCGACGCCGCCCTGCGCGCCGCCACCGCCGTCACCTTTGACCGCACCGATTCCGACGGCTGCATGTCCACGAACGACACCGTGCTGCTGATGGCCTCCGGCGCGTCCGGCACCACTCCGGACACCGGTGAATTCACCCGCGGCCTCACCGAGGTCTGCCACAGCCTGGCCCAGCAGCTGATCACCGACGCCGAGGGCGCCAGCCACGACATCGCCGTGACCACCCTCAACGCCGCCACGGTCGCCGACGCCGAAACGGCCAGCCGCGCCGTCGCCCGCTCCAACCTCTTCAAGACCGCTATCTTCGGCAACGATCCCAACTGGGGCCGGGTGCTCTCCGCCGTCGGCACCACCGATGCCGCATTCGATCCGGAGGAGATCAACGTGAGCATCAACGGAGTCCAGGTCTGCCGCAACGGCGGCATCGGGGATCCCCGTGAAGACGTGGACCTCACCGGACGGGCCGTCAGCGTCGAAATCGACCTGGGCGCCGGCACCGAATCGGCAACTATCTGGACGAATGACCTGACCACGGACTACGTCCACGAAAACTCGGCATACAGCAGCTAGGCAGGACGAAGATGAGCACAGCCACCCAGCAGGCTCAGGAAACGGCGCAGGACAAAGCCGCCACCCTGATCGAGGCCCTACCCTGGATCCAGCGTTTCGCCGGCAGCACCATGGTGATCAAATACGGCGGCAACGCCATGGTCAATGACGAACTGCGCCAGGCGTTCGCCGAGGACATCGTCTTCCTGCACCACGTGGGCGTGCACCCCGTGGTGGTGCACGGCGGAGGGCCGCAGATCAGCGCCCTGCTGGCCCGGCTGGGCATCAAATCCGAATTTAAGGGTGGCCTGCGGGTCACCACGCCCGAAGCCATGGACGCCGTCCGGATGGTCCTCACCGGCCAGGTGGGCCGCGAACTGGTCGGCATGATCAACTCGCACGGCCCCTACGCCGTGGGCCTCTCCGGCGAAGACGGCGGCCTGCTGCAGGCCGTCCGCACCGGGACCATCGTTGACGGCGAAGAAGTGGACCTGGGACTCGTCGGCGAAGTGGTCGGCGTGAACCCCGGAGCCATCCTGGACCTGATCGAAGCCGGCCGGATCCCGGTGATCTCCACCGTGGCACCGGAAATCGACGCCGCCGGCGGGCTCACCAGCCAGGTCCTCAACGTCAACGCCGACACGGCAGCCGCGTCCCTCGCCGTCGCCCTGGGCGCCTCCCGGCTGGTGGTCCTCACCGACGTCGAAGGCCTCTACGCCAACTGGCCGGACAAGTCCTCCCTGATCTCCGCCCTCACGGCAGGTGAGCTGCGCCAAATGCTGCCCACGCTGGAATCCGGCATGATCCCCAAGATGGAAGCCTGCCTCGCAGCGGTCGACGGCGGCGTGGACCGTGCCGCCGTCGTGGACGGACGGATGGCTCATTCCATGCTGCTGGAAGTCTTCACCACCGCCGGCATCGGCACCCAGATCGTTCCGGACGGAGAACAGGTATGAGCACCATTCCCAAGGCCCCCGGAGCGGATATCGTTCCGGCCGCACCCGTACTCGCGGAGCTGACCGGCTCCGGCAGCGACTGGCTGGCCCGCTACAGCAAGTCGCTGATGGGCGTCTTCGGCACACCCCAGCGGGTGCTGGTGCGCGGGCACGGATGCTACGTCTGGGACGCCGATGGCAAGGCCTACCTTGACCTGCTCGGCGGAATCGCCGTCAACGCCCTGGGCCATGCCCACCCGTTCGTGACCTCGGTGGTCGCCAGCCAGCTGAACACCCTGGGCCATGTCTCCAACTTCTTCACCAGCCCTACCCAGATTGCCCTCGCCGAAAAGCTCCTGCAGCTGGCGAAGGCACCCGAGGGCTCCAAGGTGTTCTTCTCTAACTCCGGCACCGAAGCCATCGAAGCCGCCTTCAAGCTGGCGCGGCGAAACTCCACCCCGGAACGCACCCGCATCATCGCGATGGACCACGCTTTCCACGGCCGGACCATGGGCGCGCTGGCACTGACCGCCAAGGCCGCCTACCGCGAGCCGTTCGAACCGCTGCCCGCCGGCGTCGAACACATTCCGTACGGCGACATCGAGGCCCTGCGCGCCGCGGTGGATGAGACCGTCGCCGCCGTGTTTATGGAACCGATCCAGGGCGAAGCCGGCGTGCACCTGCCGCCGGAGGGTTACCTGCAGGCCGCCCGCGAGATCACCAGCGCCGCCGGCGCCCTCCTGGTCTTCGACGAGGTGCAGACCGGCATTGGCCGCACCGGCACCTGGTTCGCATCCGTTGGCGTGCTGCCGGATGCCATGACCCTCGCCAAGGGACTGGGCGCCGGTTTCCCGATCGGCGGGCTCATCACGTTTGGGGACAAGGTGTCCGCCCTGCTCACCGCGGGCCAGCACGGAACGACGTTCGGCGGCAACCCGGTGGCGACGGCGGCCGCGCTGGCCACGCTGGCTGCCATCGAGTCCCAGGATGTGCTGGCCAACGTCAACGCCACGGGGGACCGGCTGCGCGCCGCCCTTCAGGATGTGGAGGGCGTTTCCGCTGTCCGCGGGCGCGGGCTGCTGATCGGCATCGACCTGGAACAGGACATTGCCCCGGCCGCCGTCACTGCAGCGCTCGAGGCCGGCTTCATCATCAATGCCACCGGCCCGCGGACCCTGCGGCTGGCCCCGCCGCTGATCCTCGGCCCGGACCAGGCCGACAGCTTCCTCGACGAACTCCCCGCCATCCTGGCGGCCGCAGCCAAGATTGGACAGTCATGACCCGCCATTTCCTCGTTGACACCGACCTGAGCCAGTCCGAGCAGGCCGAAGTCCTGGACCTCGCCGACGCGCTGAAGAAGGACCGCTACAAATACCAGCCGTACGCGGGGGACTCCACCGGACGCAAGACGGTGGCAGTCATCTTCGACAAAACCTCCACCCGCACCCGGATCTCCTTCGCCGCCGGGATCTCCGATCTGGGCGGCGTGCCGCTGATCATCGGCGCCGGGGAATCCCAGCTGGGCCACAAGGAATCCGTCGCGGACACCGCGAAGGTCATGGAGCGGATGGTGTCCACCATCGTCTGGCGCACCTACGCACAGTCCGGGCTGGAGGAAATGGCCGCCAACTCCTCCGTGCCAGTGATCAACGCGCTCTCCGACGACTACCACCCCTGCCAGCTCCTCGCGGACCTGATGACCATCCGCGAGCACAAAGGCACCCTGGCCGGCCTGACCCTGACCTACCTGGGGGACTGCGCCAACAACATGGCCAACTCCTACCTGCTCGCCGGTGTCACCGCCGGTATGCACGTCCGGGTCGCCGGGCCGATGGGCTACCTGCCGGACCCGCTGGTTGTCGACGCCGCCGCCGCCCGCGCCGAGGAAACCGGGGGATCGGTGCTGATTACCACCGACGCCGCCGAAGCCCTGGCCGGAGCCGACGTCGTCGCCACCGACACCTGGGTGTCCATGGGCCAGGAGGACGAAAAAGCCGCCCGGCAGGAGCTCTTCCGGAACTACGCCGTGGACAGCGCCGCCATGGCCCAGGCCGCGGAGAACGCCGTCGTGCTCCACTGCCTGCCCGCCTACCGCGGCTATGAAATCTCCGCCGATGTGATCGACGGTCCGCAGTCCGTGGTCTGGGACGAGGCCGAGAACCGGCTGCACGCCCAGAAGGCCCTGATGCTCTGGCTGATGGCCAAGTCCGGACTGACCGGGGTGCCGGAGGGCGCCGTATGACCATGCCGACCACCAAGACGGCCCGGCAGGCACGCATCCGTGCGCTGCTGACCGGCCTGTCGGTGCGGTCGCAGGCTGAGCTGGCCGCTTTGCTGGCCGACGACGGCGTGCAGGTCAACCAGGCCACGCTCTCCCGGGACCTCGTGGAACTGGGGGCCGTGCGTATGCGCGGTAAGGACGGTGTGCTGGTCTACGCCGTCCCGTCCGAAGGCGGGGAGCGGACCCCGCAGTCGGGCGTCAGCCCGGAAGTGCTCGACGCGCGGCTGGCCAGGCTCTGCGGAGAGCTGCTGGTAACGGCCGAGGCGTCCGGGAACATCGTGGTGCTGCGGACCCCGCCCGGGGCAGCCAACTTCCTGGCCCTGGCCATCGACCACTCCGTGATGCCGTCCATCCTGGGCACACTGGCCGGCGACGACACCGTCCTGCTGGTTACCAGGGAGCCGGACGGCGGCGCCGAACTGGCTGCCCGTTTCCTGAGCATCGCCGATGAGGCGACCGCCAGCGGGCAGGCACCGGACAATCGAATACTGTAGAAACCAAGCTTTTCCCCATTTCTCAACCAACTTTTCAACCAACGCAGCACCTACGCTGCCAATCGCAAGAGGAGCACATTCGTGAGCGAACGTATTGTTCTGGCCTACTCAGGTGGCCTGGATACGTCAGTGGCCATCGGCTGGATCGCCGAGGCCACCGGCGCCGAAGTCATCGCCGTGGCGGTCGACGTCGGGCAGGGCGGCGAGTCGCTTGAGACCATCCGCCAGCGTGCCCTCGACTGCGGTGCCGTGGAAGCCTACGTGGCCGACGCACGGGACGAGTTCGCGGCCGAGTACTGCATGCCGGCCCTGCAGGCCAACTCCCTGTACATGGATTCCTACCCGCTGGTTTCCGCGCTCTCCCGCCCGGTGATCGTCAAGCACCTGGTGGCAGCTGCCCGCCAGTTCGGTGCCACCACCGTGTCCCACGGCTGCACCGGCAAGGGCAACGACCAGGTCCGCTTCGAGGTCGGCATCCAGACCCTGGGCCCGGACCTGAAGTGCATCGCACCGGTCCGCGACCTGGCACTGACCCGCGACAAGGCCATCGCCTTCGCCGAGGAAAAGAACCTGCCGATCGTCACCACCAAGAAGAACCCGTTCTCCATCGACGCCAACGTCTGGGGACGCGCCGTGGAAACCGGTTTCCTGGAAGACATCTGGAACGGCCCCACCCCGGACGTGTACGAATACACCTCGGATCCCGCTGCCGGCCTGCCCGCTGACGAAGTTGTCATCTCTTTCAAAGCAGGCGTCCCCGTGGCGATCGACGGCAAGCCCGTCACTCCGCTGCAGGCCATCGAGGAAATGAACCGCCGCGCCGGAGCCCAGGGCATCGGCCGGATCGACATCGTCGAAGACCGCCTGGTCGGCATCAAGAGCCGCGAAATCTACGAAGCCCCCGGCGCGATGGCCCTGATGGCCGCGCACAAGGAACTCGAAAACGTCACCGTCGAGCGCGAGCAGGCCCGGTTCAAGGGCACCGTTGGCCAGCGCTGGACCGAACTGGTCTACGACGGCCAGTGGTTCTCCCCGCTGAAGCGCTCCCTCGATGCCTTCATCCTGGACACCCAGAAGTACGTCACCGGCGATATCCGCATGGAGCTGCAGGGCGGCCGCGCAACGGTCACCGGCCGCCGCTCGGATTCCTCGCTGTACGACTTCAACCTCGCCACCTACGACACCGGCGACACGTTCGACCAGTCCATGGCCCGCGGGTTCATCGAACTGTTCGGCATGTCCTCCAAGGTGGCCTCGGGCCGCGACCAGCGTTTGGCAGAAGGTAAGTAAGCAATGAGCAATGGCAAGCCGCCAATCGAAACACCTGCCGGGCAGCCGGGTGCCTCCGGCGCCGGGTCAACGGTCCAGGGCGCACTCTGGGGCGGCCGGTTCGCCGGCGGTCCGGCCGACGCCCTGGCCGCCCTGAGCAAGTCCACCCACTTCGACTGGCGGCTTGCCGGCTATGACATTGCAGGCTCCCGGGCGCACGCCCGGGTGCTGCACAAGGCAGGACTGCTCGACGACGCCGAGCTCGCCGGCATGCTCGCGGCCCTGGACGCGCTCGACGCCGATGTCCGTTCGGGGGCCTACCTCCCGGCGGACACGGATGAAGACGTCCACGGATCACTCGAGCGCGGACTGATCGAGCGCGCCGGCCCGCAGCTGGGCGGCAAGCTCCGCGCCGGCCGGTCCCGCAATGACCAGATCGCCACCCTTGGCCGGATGTACCTGCGCGACCATGCCCGCATCGTCGCCTCCGGGGTCCTGGCCACCATCGACGCCCTGGTGGAGCAGGCAGATGCGCACCTGGGGGTAGCCATGCCCGGCCGCACCCACCTGCAACACGCCCAGCCGGTGCTGCTCAGCCATCACCTGCTGGCCCATGCCTGGGCCCTGCTGCGCGATGTGCAGCGCCTGGCCGACTGGGACAAGCGCGCGGCGGTTTCCCCGTACGGCTCCGGTGCCCTGGCCGGATCATCCCTGGGCCTGGATCCCAACGCGGTGGCTGCGGACCTCGGCTTCGACTCCGCTGCCTGGAACTCCATTGACGGCACGGCGTCCCGCGACGTCTATGCCGAATACGCCTGGGTCGCCGCGATGATCGGCGTCGACCTCTCCCGGATCAGCGAGGAGATCATCCTCTGGGCCACCAAGGAATTCTCCTTCGTCACGCTCGATGACGCGTTCTCCACCGGGTCCTCGATCATGCCGCAGAAGAAGAACCCGGACGTCGCCGAGCTGGCCCGCGGCAAGGCCGGCCGCCTGATCGGTGACCTCACCGGACTGCTGGCCACGCTCAAGGGCCTGCCGCTGGCCTACAACCGGGACCTGCAGGAAGACAAGGAACCGGTCTTCGACGCCACTGACACCCTGGAGCTGCTGCTCCCGGCCGTCTCCGGCATGATCGCCACCCTGGTCTTCAACACCGAACGCATGCAGTCCCTCGCCCCGCAGGGCTTCGCGCTGGCCACCGACATCGCCGAATGGCTGGTGCGCCAGGGTGTGCCGTTCCGCGAGGCACACGAGCTCTCCGGTGCCGCCGTGAAACTGGCCGAATCCCGCGGCGTCGAACTCTGGGACCTGACCGATGAGGAGTACGCCGGAATCTCGGAACACCTCACCCCGGAGGTCCGTACGGTGCTTTCGACCGAGGGGTCGCTGGACAGCCGCAGCTCGCAGGGCGGCACGGCGCGTTCCGCCGTCGAGACCCAGCTTGCCGAGCTGAAGCGGCAGCTCGACGCCGTCCGCGGTTTCGCCGCGTAGCCGCACTCCTTCCCATCGAGAGGCCGGTTACGGCTGCTTGAGCCCGCCTCAAAGCAGCCGTAACTGGCCTCTTGTTTTGCGCAGGGGCTAGCGTGGACGCCATGCCCAATCCCGAGTTCCGACGCAAGCTTCGCGCCCTGCCCGATTTCCCGGCAGAACTCCCGGACTTTGACCCGGCCGCCGCACCGGCAGATCCCGCCGAGCTCTTCCGGCTTTGGCTGGACGAGGCCCTGGCGGCCGGCGTGCCCCAGCCGCACGCCTTTTCCCTGGCCACGGCGGACACAGCGGGCAGCCCGTCCTCCCGCATGCTGATCCTGAAGGACATCGACGACGACGGCTGGCAGTTCGCCACCGCCCGCACCTCGCGCAAGGGCCGGGAGCTGGCGGCCAACCCGCGGGCCGCGATGAACTTCTTCTGGCAGGCGCTGGGCCGCCAGGTGCGGGTTGCGGGCAGCGTCGTGCCGCTCTCGGACGAAGCCTCCGCCGCAGACTGGGATGAACGGCCCGGCGCGGACGGCACACCAAACCCCGTGTGGCAGCTCTACGCCCTGAAACCGGTGGAAACCGAATTCTGGCAGGCGCGGGCGGACCGCAACCACATCCGGCACCGGCTTCCTCCCCTCGACGGGCGCTGACGCCATCCCCCGCACGGCCGGGGTCCCCACAGGGTGTTGTTCGGGCTACGCTGTGCGGATGACTGAGCAGACCAACACCGAATTGCTGGCCGCCCTCGACGCCGCCGCCGCGGAACTGCTCCGGCACCTGCCGCCGCTCACCGATGCACAGGCCGCAGCGCCGTCGCGCCTTCCGGGGTGGAGCCGCGGGCATGTCCTGGCGCATCTCGCCGGAGTGTGCGCCGCCATGGCACGGCAGGTGGAGTACGCCGAACGCGGGGAGACCATCGAGTTTTACGACGGCGGGATGGACGGGCGGAATCAGGCCATCGAACGGGGTGCCCTCCGTTCCGCCGCAGAACACCGCGAAGTGCTGGCCCGCGGAACCGGCCAGGTCCTTGACCGGTTCCGGGCGCTGGACCAGGCAGGCTGGGCAGCTCCCATTTCCTACCGCGGCGGAACGGTGCGTGACGGCGCGGAAGCCCTCTGGCGGGAGCTGGTCATTCACCTCTCGGACCTGGACATCGGCGTCGACCCGGATACCTGGACTCCTGCCTTCGCCGAGCACCTGTTCAGCTTCCTCTCGGCCCGCGTGCCGGATGACCTGCGGCTGAGACTCCAGCCCCTGGGCCACCTGCCACGCACTATCGGAGGCGGGGCCCGGACCGTCTCGGTCAACGGCATGGCCACCGACATCGCCGCCTGGCTGGCCGGACGGCAACCCAGCCTGGACAGCCTGCGCGCCGATGCCGACGCCGACGCCGACGGCGTCGCCCTGCCGGTACTGCTGCCATGGCCGGCCGGGATTCCCCAGCGTTAGGGGCCAGCCTTCCCGATGGGACGCGCCCACCCTAGGGTAGGTACTGCAGCAAATTCCACCCACGGGAAGGCTGGTCATGCCTGAATCAGCGTCACCATCCAGCCGCTCCGGGCAGGATGACACTTCGGTCCCCAGCGGCCGTATTGAGAAACTCACCGATGGCTGGGCCCTGGCCTTCGAGAAGCAGTTCGACTATCCCGCCGCGCACATCTGGGATGTCCTGACCAATCCGCGGAAAGTCGGCCAATGGCTTGGCCCGGTAACCCCGGACTGGGAACTGGGCAAGGAATACACGCTGGAGCTGGGCAGCGGCAGTGCGTCCGGGACCGTCCTGCAGCTGTCTCCGCGCAGCAGCCTGCAGATTACCTGGGACGATGAACTCGGTGAAGAATCCGTGCTCGAATGGCAGGTGCTGGAATCCGGCGGCGGAGCCCTCCTGCAGTTCCGGGCCCGGACAGACACCGCGGATTTCCTGGCGGAAGGCAGTGCCGGCTGGCAGGGAATTCTGCTGGGGTTCGCGGCGGTGGCAGCCGGTGATGCACCAGCGCCGGGGGAGCCGGGGCAGTGGCGGGCCCTGCGCGACGCATACTCCCGGGAGTTCGACGTCTCGCCCACAATGGGAACTTTGGAAAAAACTGCGGAGCAACAAACACTGGTCTTCGAACGTTGGTACAACGCCCCCGCCGAGGACATCAGCGCCGCCGTCGAAAGCTCCAGCGGGAACCTGTTCCGCGGCGAAGGCCCCGACCTCACGGTGCACGAGGAGGACGGACTCGGAAAACTGCGGATCCGGCAGCAGATCCAGACCGGGAGCCCGGATGACACCGCTGCCCTGATGGCGGCCTGGCACCTGGCACTGGACTCGGCGGCCTTCCGCCTGCAGGGAGACTCTCCACACCCGAACTCGCACCGGCTGCGGGCGCTCGAAGCCCTCTACCGCGCCTCCCTCTGATCCCTGCTCCGCAGTTCCGGGCCCTTCGGCACCCGGCTTCCTGCCCCCGCGCTCCGCAGCCGTGGCACCGCCGGTTTTTGGGGTGCCCACCTGTCTTGCTACCGTCGAGGCATGGATCTGAGGCACCAGGATCTCGCAGAGCAGCGCAGCCGACTGGCTGTCCCGGCCACCGACGCCGCGCCCTGGCTGCTGGGCGCCGTCCTCCACCACGATTCCGAGGACGGAAACGTGGCGGTCCGGATCACGGAGGTGGAGGCCTACCTCGGGGAAGCGGACCCCGGCTCCCACGCTTTCCGGGGCCAGTCGCCGCGGAACGCCACGATGTTCGGCCCGGCCGGGCACCTCTACGTCTACTTCACCTACGGCATGCACTACTGCGCCAACGTGGTCTGCGGTGAAGCGGGCCAGGCCACCGGGCTGCTGCTGCGGGCCGGTGAGATCATCGACGGACACGAGACCGCCTCCCGGCGCCGCAAACAGCCCAAATCCCCCTTGGACCTGGCCCGCGGGCCGGCACGCCTGGCCCAGGCCCTGGGAATCAACCGCGCCCTCGACGGCGCGGATGTCTTCGCTGCACCGCTCCGCCTGGAACTGCCGCCAGAGCCCGTGCCGGAGGAACGGATATCGCGCGGACCCCGGGTGGGCGTCAGCGGTGAAGGCGGGGGAGGAGCCTATCCCTGGCGTTTCTGGCTGTCGGGCGAACCGACCGTCTCGAAGTACCGGCCCGCCGTGCAGCGGACACGGGTGCGGCCCGGCGGGGCCACCGCGAAACGCGCCTAGGCCGCCGTCGCCCGCAGGAGCAAGCGGCGGAACACGGCCCGGAGTGCGCCATGCCGGTATGGTGGACGGGTGAAAGACACCGCTCCTGAGCCGCTCAACAGCTCAGCACTTCCCACCGATTCCGTCACCGAACCCATTGCAGAAACCATCGACCGCCTGGGTGCCGTGGTTCCCGATTACCCCAAGCCCGGCATCACCTTCCGTGACCTGACGCCGGTCTTCGCCGACGGTCCGGCACTGCGCGCGATGGTGGATGCCCTGCTGGCCGGTTACGAGGGGCAGTTCGACTTCGTTGCCGGCATCGAAGCCCGCGGGTTCCTGCTGGCCGCCGCAGCTGCCTACGCCTCCGAACGCGGCGTGATCACCATCCGCAAACCCGGTAAGCTGCCGCGCGCCACCTACACCGAGACCTATGACATGGAATACGGGACGAACAGCCTCGAACTGCATGTCGAAGACATCCCCGCCGGCGCCCGCGTCCTGATCCTCGACGACGTCCTGGCCACCGGAGGGACCCTCGCCGCGGCAGCCCGCCTGATCGAGAGCGCCGGGGCCAGTGTCGCGGGCTTCGGCGTCGTCCTCGAACTGGGTGATCTCGGCGGACGTGACGCCCTGGCCGGCCACAATATCCGGTCCCTGATCACCTACTAGTTCCGTCCTTAGGCCGCGCCTGGAGGATCGAATTCGGCCTTCAGGGCGCGGCGTCCGCACGCTCTATGGACAGGGCATGGAAAATGTGCCAATTGACGGTAAGATAGACGGTCTGCCTTTGCGAGAGGGAACGCGAACATGCCTGAAACGTCTTCGGCCCATGCGGAGCTCGAAAACGAGCGCCAATATGTGGCCGGCCTGTACCACCGACTTGATGAGCTGCGCGAGGAAAAAAGCGACCAGCTCGCCCAGGTCCGCCGCAGCCACTCAGCCGGTTCCCACCAGAACCGGTCCGAACGTGACGCCTTCGCCACCATGTACGAGGACCGCCTCGCACAGCTGAACGCCGTCGACGACCGCCTGGTCTTCGGCCGGCTGGATCTCGACGACGGCGAGACCCGCTACATCGGCAGGATCGGCCTTTCCACTGCCGACCTGCAGCGGCTGATGGTGGACTGGCGCGCTCCGGAAGCGGGGACCTTCTACC
The DNA here is from genome assembly GCF_031988865.1 of Arthrobacter sp. Taxonomy (NCBI): domain Bacteria; kingdom Bacillati; phylum Actinomycetota; class Actinomycetes; order Micrococcales; family Micrococcaceae; genus Arthrobacter; species Arthrobacter sp. The sequence goes on along the minus strand of NZ_DALZXY010000042.1, from coordinate 3,616 downwards.
AGGCCACCGCGTTCGAACGCCAGGGAGTCCGCCGGCGCCGGCACCTGATCCTCAAGGGCCGCGACGTCCAAGGCCTCGAAGACGACGTGCTGGACTATTCCATGCTCGAAGACGGCGAGAACCTGCAGGGCGAAGGCGCCCTGCTGGCCGCGCTGAACTCCAAGCGCACCGGCCAGATGTCGGACATCGTCGGCACCATCCAGGCTGAGCAGGACCGGATCATCCGCGCCCCGCTGCCGGGAACCCTGGTTGTCCAGGGCGGGCCCGGCACCGGCAAGACCGCCGTCGCCCTGCACCGTGCCGCCTATCTGCTGTACACCCACCGTGAACGCCTGAAGTCCGCCGGCGTGCTCCTGGTGGGGCCTTCCAATGCCTTCATCCGCTACATCGAACGCGTGCTGCCGTCCCTGGGTGAGACCGGCGTCGTGATGGCTAGCCTGAGCCAGCTGATGCCCGGCATCACCGTCACCGGCACGGACTCCGCGGCCGCCGCCGAGGTCAAGGGCCGGCTCTCGATGGCCGACGTCGTCTCCCGCGCTGTCGCGAACCGCGAGCGGATCCTTGCCGAACCGCGCCGGCTGAATGTGGACGGCACCATGATCACGCTGACCCCCAAGCAGGTGCAGCGGGCACGGGACCGCGCACGCGCCACTGGCAAACCGCACAACGAAGCCCGCGTGACGTTCGTGAAGATCCTGCTGCGCGAACTCACCGACCAGCTGACCGAAGTCCTGGAAGAATCGTCCGGCGCCGGCAACAGCACCGACCGTGCGTACCTGGCCGAAGACGTCCGCAGCGCCCGGGACGTGCGGGTGGCCCTGAACCTGTGCTGGATGCCGCTGACGCCGGAAAAGCTGATCAGCGAACTGTTCAGCAAGCCCGGCCACCTCGAAGCCGCCGCTCCAGAACTCACCGACGCGGAACGCGCAGCACTGATGCGGAGCCTCGACGCGCCCTGGACGGAAGCGGACATTCCGCTCCTCGATGAGGCCGCCGAGCTCCTCGGTGACCTCGACCCGTCCGCGGGCCGGGACAGCGCGATGCTGGAAGAGGCCCGGAAACGGGACCTCGCCAACGCCGAGCGTGCCATCGAGAACACCGAAGGGTTCCTCGAGGACTCAGGTGCCCACGGCATTCTTTCCGCCGAAGACCTGGCCAACCACAACATGGCCGCGGAAGAACGGCTCACCGCCGCGGACCGCGCCGCCGTCGACCGCACCTGGGCCTTTGGGCACGTGGTGGTGGACGAGGCGCAGGAGCTCTCCGCCATGCAGTGGCGCCTGCTGATGCGCCGTTGCCCGCTGAAGTCCTTCACCGTGGTGGGGGACATTGCGCAGACAAGTTCCACTGCCGGGGCCACGTCCTGGCAGCAGGCACTGGAACCGTTCGTCGGTGAGCGCTGGACGCTCGAGGAACTTACCGTCAACTACCGCACCCCGTCGCAGATTGCCGAGGCAGCGGTGCGGATGGCGAATGCCGCGGGGCTGGTGGTCTCTGCACCCAAGGCCGTCCGTGACGGGCTCTGGCCTCCGTTCCTGGACAACGTGACCGAAGGCGGTCTGATCGAGCGGCTGATGGAGACGCTGCCCCAGGACCTGGAGGCACTCGAGGGCGGCCTGCTCGCCGTCATCACCGAGGACCACCGGCTGGAGGAAGTCCGGCGGGCTGTTACCGCAGCCTACGGGCACCGGGTCGGCACGGGCGCCGGGGGCATGAGCCAGGACATTGTGGTCATTTCCCCGCGCGAGGCCAAGGGTCTGGAGTTCGACGGCGTCGTGATCCTGGAGCCCTCGGAGCTGCTGACCGCGGCGGCCGGGAAGGTGGGGGATCTGTACGTCGCCATGACGCGTCCCACCCAGCGGCTGCGACTTATTGCGGAGCACGGCATCCCGGCGGGTATCGACGGCACCGAATCCTGATAATTTAGAAGGCGTGCCACAGAATACCCAGACCTCCGAGGGCCTCGTAGCCCAGCAGAACGATCCGACCTTCGCCAACATCTGGCAGGAACTGAAGTGGAGAGGGCTGATCAAGCTCTCCACCGATGAGGCGGAACTTGAGAAGCTACTCAGCGGAGACCCCATCACGTATTACTGCGGCTTCGACCCCACCGCACCAAGCCTGCACCTGGGCAACCTGGTCCAGCTGCTGACCATGCGCCGGCTCCAGCTGGCCGGCCACAAGCCGCTTGCCCTGGTCGGCGGCTCGACCGGCCTGGTGGGGGATCCGCGCCCGACGGCGGAACGCACCATGAACACCAAGGAAACGGTTGCCGAGTGGGTCGGTTACCTGCAGGGTCAGGTCCAGCGGTTCCTCAGCTTCGAGGGCGACAACGCTGCCCGCATGGTGAACAACCTGGACTGGACGGCGCCGATGAGCGCCCTCGACTTCCTGCGGGAGATCGGCAAGCACTTCCGGGTCGGAACCATGGTGAAGAAGGAAATCGTCGCCTCGCGGCTGAACTCCGACGACGGCATTTCCTACGCTGAATTCAGCTACCAGGTGCTGCAGGGCATGGATTACCTCCAGCTCTTCCGCGATTACGACTGCGTCCTGGAAACCGGCGGATCCGATCAGTGGGGCAACCTCACCTCCGGTACCGAGCTGGTGCGCAAGGTTGAAGGCGCCACCGTTCATGCGCTGGGTACGCCGCTGATCACCAACTCGGACGGCACCAAGTTCGGCAAGAGCGAGGGCAACGCCGTCTGGCTCGATCCCCGGATGACCAGCCCGTACGCCATGTTCCAGTTCTGGCTCAATACGTCCGACGCCGATGTCATTGACCGGCTGAAGGTCTTCACCTTCCGCACCAAGACGGAAATCGAAGAACTCGAGCGCGCCGTGGCCGAGGCCCCGCATAAGCGCGAGGCCCAGCGGGCCCTGGCCTACGACGTCACCTCGCTGGTCCACGGAACCGAGGCCACCGATAAGGTGATCGCCGCGTCCGCCGCACTGTTCGGCCAGGGATCGCTGGATGAGCTCGACGAAGCAACGCTCACTGCGGCCACCTCCGAACTTCCGCGGGCCGAGGTCAGCGCCGACGGACTCGGCATCATCGACCTGCTGGTTGCCACCGGGCTGTCCAAGACCAACTCGGACGCACGGCGGACGGTCAACGAGGGTGGTGCCTACGTGAACAACCGCAAGGTCACGGAGATCGACGCCGTGATTGGGACCGAGGAACTGCTCTACGGCAAGTACCTGCTGCTGCGCCGGGGCAAGCGCACCCTCGCAACCGCCGTTGTTTCAGGGGCCTAAGGCACCGGGCCAGGCTTAGAGAGACTTCAGGGCAGGCATCCGATGCCTGCCCTGAAGTGTTTCCGCCGGCCGGCTGCGCGGAGTGCATGACGTCACACTCCTTCCGGCTTGCACGCGGGTCGAGGTGTGTGTAAAGTTTAGGAAGTCGCCGCAGCCGGGACGCCCACGAGATACACGGAGCGCCCGACGCATGGCGGCCAAACCCCAAACTGGAACAGAAGCTTTGCTTTCGGCCTTGGCTGAAAATGGCTTCCGTTTTAGCGTGGGGAAATCTTGTCGGTTAGAGCAAAATCCGGGATTATCCCGAATTGCAAAAACCGGAAAGATGAAATAGAATTATGAAACACCGCAGCGGTGC
>NZ_DALZXY010000041.1:0-28334 GCF_031988865.1 Arthrobacter sp. | reverse complement strand
TGCAGCGCGGAGCCGAAGCCTGTGCCGCCGTCGCCGGGGGTGCCGGAGCCGGGCCGTCCGCCTGCGGCAGCGGCAGGGCGGGCTGTCAGGAATGCTGTTGGAATACTCACTTGACGCCTCCCAGCAGGGACGCCTGCATCGCCCGTGCCGAGGCGACCAGGTCATTGACCGCCGTGTTCGACAGGCCCGAGGATGCTGTCTGCAGCGACGAGGTTTCCCAGGCGTCGCGGATCTGGATGGTCTGCCCGGGCTGCGGCGCGTCCACCGCCTTGCCGTTGCCGAGGTAAATGGAAACGTGCCCGCCGTCGTGGCTGAAGATCAGGTCACCGGGCTGGGCTTCCGCCAGGGAATTCACCTTGGTGCCGCTGTTCATCTGGTCCCAGGTGACGCGCGGCAGGCTGTAGCCGAGGTCCTTGAAGACATTCTGCACAAAGGAGGAACAATCGAGGCCCACGGCTGGGTCATTACCGCCCCAGATGTAGGGAAGGCCCACGTACTTCTCCACGGATCCCATGAGGGCTTCGCTCGGGGCGCCACCGGTGGGAGCGGCCTGCCCTCCGGTCACCTTGGAGAGCGCTGAGGCGAAGTCGTTGCCACCCCCTGGGGTCGGTGCCGCGGAGGAACCTGCGCCGGCGCCTGCCGCTGTGGCCGGGGTAGGCGTCGAGAGCGCCTCGATTGTGGAGCGGATCTCCTGGATCCGGCCGATCGCATCGGTCATGCTCATCAGTGGGCTTCCTTCTGCCGGCGGTGCCAGGTGGTTCCAGCCAGCTCATCCAGGATCGTCTGTTCGGCGCGCAGGTCCTCGGCGGCGAGGGCATCCGAATGCTTGTTTTCGAGTTTCTCCAGCCCCACCGAGCGTGCCCGGGCGGCATGGAACTCCGCCTGGGCGGTGTTCACCGCTGCGTTATCCACTGCCTCCGTGGCCAGGAGATCGGCCAGCATGCTGCGTGAGGAGGCCCGGGCCGCGGCGATGGCGTGCAGGGTCGCGGCGTCAGCAGCCTCAAGTGGTGAGGCGGCCAGGGACTCGTAGGCCCCGCTGCGCGCTTCCGCGCTCTGGCGCAGCTTTGCGTTCGCTGCCGCCAGTGACCCGGCGGCACTGTCCTGCTGGAGCCGGCGCAGCCTCAGCAAGCCAGCGAGTGGAAAATCCCGTCCCATCGTCATACCCCCAGATTCTGTGTGAGCCGGTGCAGCTGGTCCCAGGCGGATGCGGCTGGCGTCTGTTCGTCCATCCGCTGCTGCAGGAACGAGTTAATGGCGTCTTCGTGGTCCACCGCGGCATCCACCAGCGGGTTGGTTCCGCGCTGGTAGGCCCCGACGTCGATCAGGTCCTGGGCGGAGCGGCGGGCGGCCAGCACCCGGCGCAGCCCGGCGGAAGCCTGACTGCGGTCCTTGGGATTGACACGGGAGGCGACGCGGGAAATCGAGCCGAGGGCGTCGACGGAGGGAAAGTGCCCGGCAACCGCGAGCTTGCGGTCCAGGACCACGTGCCCGTCCAGGATCGAGCGGGCGGAGTCCGCGATGGGTTCGTTGTGGTCGTCGCCGTCCACCAGCACGGTGTACATGCCGGTGACGGATCCGGCTTTGTCCGTGCCGGCGCGTTCCAACAGCTGGGCCAGCAGGGAGAAGGTCGACGGCGGGTAGCCGCGGGTCGCGGGTGGTTCGCCGACGGAGAGCCCGATTTCGCGCTGGGCCATGGCCACACGGGTCAGCGAGTCCATCATGAGCATGACGTCGGCGCCCTGGTCGCGGAAGGATTCGGCGATTCGGGTGGCCACGAATGCGGCGCGCAGGCGCATCAGCGCGGGTTCGTCGGAGGTGGAGACGACGACGATGGACCGGGCCAGGCCTTCCTCGCCCAGGTCGTCCTCGAGGAATTCACGGACTTCGCGGCCGCGTTCCCCCACCAGCGCGATCACCGAGACCTCGGCGTCGGTCCCGCGGGCGATCATGGAGAGCAGCGAGGATTTGCCTACGCCGGATCCGGCGAAGAGGCCCATGCGCTGGCCCTTGCCGACGGTGGTGAGCGTGTCCAGGACACGCACCCCCAGCTGCAGTGGTTCGGTGATCCGCGACCGCTCCATCGCCGAGGGCGTGTCATGGTCCAGCGGAACGTACTGCTCCACCACCAGCGGGCCTTTGCCGTCGATCGGCCGTCCCAACCCGTCCAGCACCCGCCCAAAAAGGCCGGCCCCGGTGGGGACGCGCATCGGCATGCCCTTGGACCGTGCCGGGCTGCCGGCAGTGAGCCCGGTGAGGCGTCCGAACGGCATGCAGCGGACACCGTCCCGCGTCGCCGCCACGACTTCGGCGTCGACGGAAGCTTCCGGGGTGCCCAAACTGACCAGGTCGCCGACGGCACAGTCCAATCCAGTGACTTCCACACTGAGTCCGACGACGGTGGAGACTTTCCCGACCCGCTGCGGGCGGGCGGCAGCGAGGGCCTGGCTGAAAGCTTCGGGATTGGGCCGCCAGCTGACCGGTTGCAGCACGCGTTCGCGCGTCCGGCGCCGGTCGCGGCGGCTGACCATCGACGCATCCATGGCGGTGTCCAATCCGGGTGCCTGCGCCGATCCCGGCTCTGCCGTGAGGGTCATGGAGTTCCCTCCAGCAGGGCAGCTTTGGCACGGGCCAGCGCCGAGGACAATCTGGCGTCCAGGAACCCGTCGGGGAACTCGGTTACCGCGTCTCCGCGCTGCAGGCTGGGGTCCGGGGTGAACACAACAGCTGCGTTGTTCAGGGTGTCGCTGTCCAGGATCTCCAGGTCGGCCGGGTGCATCCGCACCGTGTGAACTTCCCTGACGTCGATCCCGGAGAGGGCGCGGTCCAGTGCGGCCCGGGCAGATGCTTCGCCGTTGGCCAGTTCCCGGCCCAGCAGGGCTTCTGCCAGCTCCAGTGCGGCTGCCGCCAGGGAGTCCTGAACCTGGGAGACGGCCGGGACCGTGAGCTGGGCCAGGCTTTGTTCAGCGGCGTTGAGCAGCTGCAGCGCGTGGTCGGCGCGGGCTCGCAGGGCAGCCGTTTCGGCGTCGAACCGTGTCTTTAGGTCCGCGCGGAGGCGGGCAGTCTCGGCGCCGGCAGCATGCAGGCCGGCAGCGTAGCCGGCGGCATGCCCCTGTGCCTTCCCGACCTCGGCGGCACGCTCCAGGTTATGGCCGCCCAGGGTCGGGTAGGCCATGCGCGAGAACGTGCGTTCCGGGGACTCAGTAGACATACTCTTCCTCGTCCGCATGGTGGATGGTGATCGCGCCCTGGGCTTCCAGGTCGCGGATCGCCCGGACGATCGTGGCGCGGGCCTCCTCCACCTGGGACAGTCGGGCCGGACCCGATGCGGCGATTTCGTCGTCGAGGATCTCCCGGTTGCGTTCGGAGACGTTGCTCCGGATGGTTTCCAGCACGGTCTCGTTGGCGCCCTTCATGGCCAGCGCCAGCACGGCGACGTCGATGCCGCGCAGCACCAGCTGCACGTCGCGGCGTTCGAGCTTGGTGAGGTCCGCGAAGGTGAGCATGCGCGAACGCACTTCCTCTGCCAGTTCCGGGTCCCGGGCGTCCAGGGCATCGAGCAGTGCGCGTTCTGTCGCGGCGTCGGCCCGGTTGATGATGTCCACCAGCGGCTGGATGCCGCCGATCTGGTCGGCGGCCTCGCGGGCGGCACCAACGGCTGTGGCCCGGGCCTTGAGGGTTTCGGCGACGATCCGGATGGCTTCGGGAGTCGCACGGGACATGTTCGCGATGCACTGGGCGACTTCGGTGCGCAGGTCTTCGGCGAACCCGCCGATCACGGCGGAGGCGCGCTGTGGACGCATATGCGCCAGGACCAGGGCAATAGTCTGCGGCAGCTCGCTTTCCAGCAGGCTCACGATTTGGGCAGCCTCCGCACGTTCGAGGAATTCGAACGACTTACCCGCCATGGAGGAGGCGAGCCGGTCCATTACGCCGGAGGCACGTTCGGTGCCGAAGGAGGCTTCGAGCAGGCCCATGGCAACATCGCGGCCGCCGTGCGCGCGGCGCCGACCGTCCACGGTCATGTCGTAGAACTCGTTAATGACGCTCTCCACCACGGCCACATCGACCCGGCGGAGGTTCACGATTTCCGCGGCCAGTTCCTGGGCTTCGGCTTCGGTGAACTGCTGCAGCACGGTAGCTGCCCGCGAGGTTTCCAACTGCATCAGGACGACGGCGGCCTTCTGCATGCCGGTCATCTTGGGCAGGACGGGCTTGGGTACCGGCGGCCGGATGGCGGGGACAGCGGCAGTCGGCGCTTCCGGTGCCGTCTGGCGGGAATCGGGTTCCGGTGCGGTGGCTAGCGCGGTTCCGGAGGACTGTTCGCTCATACCCGCTGCCCCTCATCCATGAAGTTGCGCAGGTAGTCCGCGGTGCGGACCGGATCCTGGAGGGCCAGGTGATCCAGTTCTTCGAGCTTGCGCTCAGAGTCTGCGGCGTTGGCCACGATGCGCAGCGAGGCTGTGTCTACTGCCGGTTCCAGGACATTCCGGATCGGCTCCTGGCCAATCATGGCCAGCCCGGTGGGCGGTGCCAGCGGGTCGAGTTCGGGCAGTATCCCGATGTCCACTGCCTGCCGGTTCTGCCGGCGGGAGCGGAGGGCGTAGGCGACCAGGGCCAGAATGACTGCCAGGACGATGCCCGCGGCCATAATGCCGGTTCGGAGCAGCTGAGCCCGCCGTTCGGCTTCCTCGGCGGCTTCGGCGGCAGCCAGCGCCTCCTGTGCTGCTTCGGCGCCGGTGGCGTTGAAGGCAACCATTTCGACGGTCAGCTCATCACCCCGGGCCTCGTTGACGCCGGCGGCGTTGGCCACCAGCGCGCGGATGTCCGCAACGTTCATGCCGGCGGCGGTGGCCGAGTTCAGGGCCACGGAAATGGTCTGGCGGTTAAGCGCGCCCGCTGGAATGTCACGGGTTTCGGTGACCTTGTTGACGGCATTGTTCTTGGTGGTGGACTCGGACGTGTAGTTTCCGTCGTCGTTCCCGCCGTTCGGGACGGCAATGTTGTCCGGTCCCAGGACTCCAGCTGCGGTGTTGCCGTTGCTGCCGGCGTATTCCTCGGTGGTGGTGGCTTCATTCAGCGCCGGGTTGCCCTGCGGGTTGGTGAAGGTTTCCTCCACCCGGTTGGCAGATTCGTAGCTCATGTCCGCGGCGACAGCCACGGTGGCATTGCCTGGACCAACAACCCGGTCCAGCATGCTCTGCACGGACGAGGAGACCCGCTGTTCGTAGTCAGTGGCCTGTTTGTCTGCCGTGCCGGTGGCCCCGACGCCAACCGCGGAAAGGACAGTGCCGGCCGAGTCGACGACGGCGACGTTGGTTGCCTTCATGCCGTCGATGGCGGCGGATGTCAGATGGACGATCGCCTGGACCTGGTCTCCGGTGAGCGTCACGCCGTTCTCGGTGTCGATGAAGACGGAGGCCGTGGGGTCCACCTTTTCCGAAACAAAGACGGTGTCCTCGGGGAGGGCCAGCTGCACGGAGGCGGTCTTGACGCCGTTGAGCGCTCCGATGGTCTTCGCCAGTTCCCCTTCCAGGGCACGCTTGTAGGTCACGGACTGCTGGAATTCGGAGGAGGTCACGCCCATGTCATCAAGCAGGGAATAGCCTCCGGTGGAGGAGGCGGGCAGCCCGGCTCCAGCGGCCTTGAGCCGCTGGTCGTAGACGTTCTGCTCCGGGACCATGATGGTCCCGCCACCCGCGGCGATCTCATAAGGCACGCCGTCAGCCTGGAGCTGTTCAACGATGCTGTTTGCGTCCGAAGCCTGCAGCCCGGAGAAGAGCGGGCTGTAGGAGGGCTTGGATGCCCAGCTGGCCAGGGCAAAAATTCCCAGGGCCAGCACCGCGATGCCGATCAGCGCCAACGTTTTCTGCGCCAGGGAGAACTGGCTGATGGTTTTCCCCAAACGGCCAAAGGCCGCGTTCACCTGAGTCATTAGGCCTGCATCCGCATAATCTCGTTGAACGCGTCAACACTCTTGTTGCGCACGGCGGCCACGAGTTCGAGCGTGAGGGAGGCGCGGGTGGAGGCGATCTGGGCAGCGTGGATGTCGTCGAGGTCGCCCGTGACGGCCTGCACCGCGAGCTTCTTAGACGTGGAAGAAAGGTCCTGGACATTGTCCACCGCGCCGGCGAGCGACGAGGCAAAGCCGCCGCCGTCAGTCGCCGGGGCGGCTCCGGCGGTGTTCTCGAGGTAGGCGGTGGGCAGCGTGCCGGCCACGGCACCGATGGCGGGGATGGGCATCAGGAGCGTCCAATCTGGAGTGCGGCTTCGTAGGTGGCTTTGGCCCGGTCGACGACGGCGGCATTGGCTTCATAGCCGCGCTGCGCCATGATCAGGCTGCTCATCTGTTCGGACATGTCGATATCCGGGTAGCGGACGTAGCCTTCGGCATCCGCGAGGGCGTGGTCGGGTTCGTAGACCATCCGGCCCTCGGCGTTCCCGTATTCAACGCCGGAGACGTACACGCCAGTGTTTTCGGCGCCTTCCTGGGCCAGCACGTAGCGGGCTTGGAAAGCCGCGCCGTCGGTGCTGGAAGCGTTGTTCATGTTGGCCAGGTTGTCCGAGACCGCATCCAGCCACTTGCGGTGGACGGTGAGGGCGGAACCGGCGATTCCGATTGCGTCAAAAGTCATTACTGGGTCCTCATCGCGGTACGGAGTGAATTGGCTTCTCCGCCGACGGCCTGGGCTGCGAACTGGAAGCGCAGCACTGTGTCGATGTTGGAAAGCGTCTCGGTGTCCAGGTTGACGTTGGATCCGTCGAGCCGGGTGGGTTCCAGGGAGCGTCCGGTGGCGGCTTCGGTGAAGTTGGCGCTGCCGGCTTTGACCGATTTGGCCAAGGCGTCCTCGAAGCTGACGCGCTGGGCGTGGTAGCCGGGCGTATTCACGTTGGCGATGTTGTTCGCAATGGAGCGCTGGCGCAGGGCCAGGCCATTGAGGGCACTCTGGAGTGCCACCGACGACACGGAATCGAACACAGGAAAACCCGCTTCTTATGGGGGACAGAGCGGCCGATCCGTGGCCTGTTGCAGCGAGCGATCCATGCTCAATGGTGGCTATCGGCGGATTACTCGAATATGTAAGTAATTTGCGCCAGCATGATAGGTACTTTTCGCCGATCAGCTAGGTAGGAAAAGTGGGCACGTTTCAAGAAGCCGGCTTTCCGTCGCCGCAGGTAACGTGGCAGGACGACTTATTATCCGAGCAGGACCCGATCAAGGGAGAAACAATGAGCATGGCCACGGATCGGTCCGCGCAGGTATCCCAGGCGCATCCCGCGGACCGCCATGACCTCATACGGGTGATGGGCGCGCGGGAAAACAACCTCAAGGACATCAGCGTCGAGATTCCCAAACGGCGGCTGACAGTGTTCACCGGAGTCTCCGGATCGGGCAAGAGCTCCCTGGTTTTCGCCACCATCGCCGCTGACTCCCAGCGGATGATCAATGAGACGTACAGTGCCTTCCTCCAGGGCTTTATGCCGTCGCTGTCCCGGCCCGACGTCGACAGGCTGGAAGGGCTGACGACGGCGATCATCGTGGACCAGGAGCGGATGGGCGCCAATCCGCGTTCCACGGTCGGCACTGCCACCGATGCCAACGCCATGCTGCGCATCCTGTTCAGCAGGCTGGGCAGCCCGCACATCGGCTCCCCCAACGCGTACTCCTTCAACGTGCCGTCGGTGAAGGCCAGCGGAGCGATCACGGTTGAACGCGGCGGCAAGACCAAGGCGGAGAAAGCGACCTTCAACCGGCTGGGCGGTATGTGCCCGCGGTGCGAGGGCATGGGATCGGTCAGCGACTTCGACCTCACGGCGTTGTACGACGACAGCAAATCGATCCTGGACGGGGCCCTGACCGTCCCGGGCTACAGCATGGACGGCTGGTACGGCCGGATTTTCAGCAACACCGGCCTCTTCGACGCATCAAAACCGATCAACCGGTTCACGAAGAAGGAGCTCCAAGCCCTCCTCTACCAGGAGCCGACCAAGCTCAAGGTGGAAGGCATCAATGTCACCTTTGAAGGCTTGATCCCCAAGATCCAGAAGTCCATCCTCTCCAAGGACCGGGAGGCGATGCAGCCCCACATCCGTGCCTTCGTGGATCGGGCCATCACCTTCTCGGCCTGCCCCGAGTGCGGCGGCACCCGGCTCAGCCAGGAAGCGCTGTCCTCGAAAATCAATGGGAAGAACATCGCCGACCTGTGTTCCATGCAGATCAGCGACCTCACCGACTGGGTGCGGGAACTCGACGAGCCCTCGGTCACTCCCCTGCTGGCCGGCCTGCAGCACCTGCTGGATTCCTTCACCGAGATTGGCCTCGGATATCTCTCCCTCGACCGCCCCTCCGGGACCCTTTCCGGCGGCGAATCACAGCGGACCAAGATGATCCGCCATCTGGGCTCCTCCCTCACCGACGTGACCTACGTCTTCGATGAGCCAACGATCGGACTGCACCCGCACGACATCGAACGGATGAACCAGCTCCTGCTGCAACTGCGGGACAAGGGCAACACCGTCCTGGTGGTGGAGCACAAGCCGGAGATGATCGCGATTGCCGACCACGTGGTGGATCTGGGGCCGGGGGCCGGCGCCGGCGGCGGCCAGATCTGCTTCGAGGGCACACTCGAGGGCCTGCGTGCGGCGGATACCGTAACGGGACGGCACCTCGATGACCGGGCCCAGCTGAAGGATTCGGTGCGGCAGGCCAGCGGCGCCCTTGAGGTCCGCGGCGCCTCCACCAACAACCTCCAGGACGTCGACGTCGATATTCCGCTCGGGGTGTTCTGCGCGCTCACCGGGGTTGCCGGTTCAGGCAAAAGCTCCCTCATCCGGGGTTCAGTGGCAGGGCGCGACGGCGTCGTAGTTATTGACCAGAGCGGGATCAAAGGTTCCCGGCGCAGCAACCCGGCGACCTACACCGGCCTGCTGGAGCCGATCCGCAAGGCTTTCGCCAAGGCCAACGGCGTGAAGCCGGCACTGTTCAGCTCCAATTCCGAGGGCGCGTGTCCGGTCTGCAACGGTGCCGGCGTGATTTATACCGACCTCGGTGTGATGGCGACGGTCGAATCCACCTGCGAGGAATGCGGAGGTAAGCGGTTCCAGGCCCAGGTACTGGAGTACACCCTGGGCGGACGCAACATCGCGGAAGTCCTGGCCATGTCAGTGACGGAGGCCGAGGACTTCTTCAGCGACGGCGAACCCCGGACACCCGCAGCTCACAAGGTGCTCTCCCGGCTCGCAGACGTTGGGCTGGGCTATCTCAGCCTGGGTCAGCCGCTGACCACGCTTTCGGGCGGTGAGCGCCAGCGGCTGAAGCTTGCCACGCAGATGGCGGAGAAGGGTGACGTTTACGTCCTCGACGAACCCACTACGGGACTGCACCTGGCCGACGTCGAGCAGCTGCTGGGACTGCTGGACCGGCTGGTGGAATCGGGTAAGTCGGTGATCGTGATCGAGCATCACCAGGCGGTGATGGCGCATGCGGACTGGATCATCGACATGGGGCCCGGAGCGGGTCACGACGGCGGGACGATCGTCTTCGAGGGAACACCGGCCGATCTGGTGGCCGCCCGCTCCACCCTCACCGGGGAGCATCTGGCCGCGTACGTGGGCCGCTGACGGCTGGGCCGTTTCCTGCCTTCGGGAGCCTGATGGATCCTGGCCTCCGGCAGGAACCGGCTCAGCTGCCCGCGGGCTGGTGCCCCTGGGATTGCGGCCCCTGAGGCGGTGTTGGCAGCTTAGCCGGCGACGTCGAGATACACGGCGCCGCCCGAGGACGCCGTAGGCACGCTGCGGATAAGTTCGGCCTGCTTGCGGATCATGCGGGACTCATTGCGCAGCTGCTGGTACGCACGCTGCTGAGCCAAGGACAGCAGCCTGGCCCGCGTCGCGAACTGTGCCGGGAGCGGACCGAGGTCGTGCGGAGGGTGCCAGGCGTTTGCGACGCTCTGTGCCTGTTCCAGGACGGTGCTGCCGTCCAGAAACGCCTCCAGGTTGTCTTCAAGCTGGGTCAGGATTTCATCCCAGCGCTCCAGGTTCTCCTCATCCGCCGGGTCCTCCCCGAGGTACTGCTCCGTGGGTTCAGCCGACACCGAGGGTGCCGCCTGTTCCGGTGGGTGCGGGTGCCTGGGCAGGCAGCTGGGCAGCTGCCTCGTGCCACGCTGCACGCAGCGGCTCAAGCAGGTTGATGCACTCGCGGGTCATGGCCGCACTGTGCTGGAGGTTCGCTTCCACCAGGGCCTTCATCACGTAGCCGTAGATGGCTTGGAGGTTCTCGCCGCCCTCCCACTCGTCGACCTTGAGGGTTCCGCTGAGCTCGGCCACGATCGCCTGCGCGTGGATCAGCTGCTCCGAGGCGGCTGGCCAGTTTCCGGCCTGCTGGGCGGCCTCGGCCCGGTTCAGGTCCAGCAGCATCCGGTCATAGAGCATGGTGAGCAGCCGGACGGGAGACGCAGACATCACTGCGTCCCGGATGTATTCGGCCCGTTTGGCCTGCAGCCCGTAGCTCACGGTCACTTGCTGCCCGAGTTGGAGCCGTTGAGCGAGGCCAGCTGTCCAGTCAGCCACTCCTGCTGGGACTGCAGACGGCTGAGCTTTACTTCCAGATTGGTCCAGATAATTTTCAGCGTGGATTCGCGGCTGACCAGGCGCCGGTCCCATCCCTCGATCTGGGAATTGAGGTCCTTGAGCGTGGTTTCCTGGCCGGTGATCCGCTGGGTGAGCACACCCTCGTATTTGTCAGAGGCTATCTTGCCAGCCGCTTCGATCCGTCCGGAAATGGTCTGGAGGGCGGCCTGCGTCTTCGCCGGGTCCGCCGTCATGGCCTCGGCGAACTTCTCGGCGTTGAATTCGACGGTGCCGTCCTTCGTGATGACAATGCCGATGTCCGACGGCGACCGTCCGTCAATCGGTGCGGTAGCCGCGTCGATGACCTGGCGTTTTACGTCACGGATGCTGGCGTCGCCGGTAAACAGTCCGCCGGTGGTGGTCGTCACGCCATTCTTGGTGGTGACCGTGACTGCGCTGTTCTTATTGATGAACCCGAAGACGTCAGCCAGGGCATCGACCAGTTCAGAGGCAACCTTGGAGATCGCTTCGTCGTCCCGCTCCACCGTCAACGTAACGGCGGTGTTAGCTGGCGTGTTGGCTGCGAGGGTGATATCGACCCCGGGCATGAGGCCCTTGAAAGTGTTGGTGGAGGAGGTGATCTCCTGTGCGGCGGGCGTCCCGGCCCAGAGGGTGAGTTTTGCATCCTGGGCGGTCTTCAGCACATCCAGGTCTGTTCCGTCGATACTGGCCGTGAAGGCTCCTTCAGCACCGGTCTTCGTGGCTGTGAACTGGACGCGGTACTGCTGGACCCCGTTCACGCTGCCGGTGGCAATTTTTACGCCGGTAACGCCCAGATTGGCCTTGTTGACCTCGCTGATGACCTGGTCAATGGACTTATCCGTGGTGTCGAAGGAGGTGGTGGTCCCGTTGGCGGAGATGGCGAGGGCACTGTTGGTGGGCCAGGCGGCAATCGCTGAGGAAAGCGAAACCTGGGCGGTCGCGTTCTGGGTGATGGAGATGTCCAGCGAACCTGGTGCTGCACCGGCTCCGACGGTGGCGGTGAGCTTATCCGAACTACTCGTGGCCTTGTAGAGGTCCGTGCCAGCCGGTTTGGACACTTTGAGCGCGTTCTCCGTCAGCGACGCAATCTTGGCGTTGAGGGACTGGAGGGCACTGACGAAGCTCTGGGTGATGCTGGCCTTGTTCTTCAGCAGCAGCTGCGGACGGGCTTCGATCTCCATGAGCTGCTTGATCATCTCGGTGGTCTTGATACCGCTGATGATTCCGTCGATGCCTAGCGCCATGTGTTTACTCCTTGTACGTTCCCTGCACTGCATCCGGCAGGGGTTGCTAAAACGCTTCAGGCAGGGAATGGGCTGACGGGGGAAGAGTGAGGTCCAAGTCGATCTTCTCCCGCCAGCGGCCATTCACCTGCCGGTTAAGCGGTTACTGCTTCTACTGCTTTGGTGCTGATACCGCTTCTGAATCCGTTATTACTGCAGGAGCTGCATAACGCCGGAGTTCATCTGGTTGGCCTGGGCCAGCATTGCAGTGGCGGCCTGCGAGAGGATCTGGGACTTGGTGAAGTTACCCATTTCCGCTGCCATGTCCGTGTCGCGGATGCGGGAGTTGGCGGCGGAGAGGTTCTCGACGGACACCGCGATGGAGCGTGCGGTGGATTCCAGGCGGTTCTGCTGTGCACCGAGGTCCGAACGGGAGGTGGAAATCGCCGTGATGGCGGCGTCCAGAGCCGTGATGGTCGTCTTGGCGGCTGCGTTGTCGGTGACCAGGAAGTCAGTTGCACCGGTAGCGCTCATGAGCCCGCCGATGGCCGTGGTCATGTCCGTCAGGGCGATGGAGATGGAATCCGTGGCCCCGCTTCCGGCACCAACCTGGATGTCCATGGTTCCGGCAGTCATCAGCGCGATCCCGTTGAACTTGGTGCCCGTGGCAATGCGGTTGAGCTCCATGCCGAGTGCGTCGGCTTCCTTCTTCAGCGCACCCAGGGATTCGGCGTTGTTGGATTCGTTACCACCCTGGACAGCGAGGTCGCGCATGCGGTTCAGGACGTTGTGGACCTCGGTCAGGGCGCCTTCAGCGGTCTGGATGACGCTGATGCCGTCCTGGGCGTTGCGGCCAGCCTGGGTCAGGCCCGAGATCTGGTTCTTCAGGCCCTCGGAGATGGCCAGGCCGGCAGCGTCGTCAGCCGCGCGGTTGATGCGGAAGCCGCTGGACAGGCGCTCCACCGACTTGGACTGAGCCGACTGGTTCAGGTTCAGGTTACGCATCGCGTTGAGCGAAGAGGTGTTAGTTGCAATTGTGAAACCCATGATGAATTCCTCCGTGATTGGGCGATAACTACGAGGCCCATCCGTGGGCCTGTACCCCTAGCTATCGACCCGTGCCCCACGCGTGTTAGGAATTTCGAAAAGTTTTTTCTGCCGGTTTGAGACTTAGGACACTGCAGTAACTAGGACACAGCAGTGTTCAGGACGCCGTGCCCACCCGGTGCAGAGAACCCCGTGGGATGGAAATGCGGGTCCTGGCGGGTGAGGCCACCGGCCGTCCACTCCGCCACCGAAGACAGGTAGGCGTTGCGCCGGGCCGGCGAAATGCGGGATTCGATCGGAGCCGGCGTCTCGGTATCCGAATAATGCGTCCCCAGGCCGTCGCGCAGCAGGCGGACCGCCTCGGCACGCTGCTGGGATACGGCGGAGTGCGTGGCGCCCAGCTCCGCGGCCAGGTCCTTGACGGACCGGTCATGGAAGTAGACCTGCTCCACGATGTAGCGCATCTTCTCCGGCAGGGCAGCCACGGCCGCACGGAGGTACTTCATGCTCTCCGCGGTCAGTACTGAGCCCTCCGGCGAAGGCAACTCGCTGACCAGGGCATCAGAGGCAGAGTCATCAAGGTGTGACACCGTGCGCGAGGCATCAGCCAGCGCATCCTCGGCCGCGGTGCGGTCAACGCCCATGGCGGACGCTATCTCGTCCACCTTCGGGTTCCGGCCGAGCGCTGCTGTCAGCGCTTCCTTCACCGCGAGCGTTTCCTTGATGCGCTTGCGGGCCGTCCGGGTGGCCCAGTCATTCGAGCGCATTTCGTCGGCAAAAGCCCCAACGATCCGGCGGCGCGCGTAGGCGCCAAAGGGCACACCAAGTTCCCCGTTAAAGGAGTCAGCGGAAGTGATCAGGGCGATGGCCCCAACGGATGCCAGATCGTCCCTGGAGAGATGTGTCACTTTGGCACACACCTCTGAAACCAGATATCCGACCAGCGGTAAGTTCTCCACAACCAGACGGTTGCGTTCTTCGCGATTCAACTATGGACCCCCAAGTCCTTGTTCCCCAACAAAATACGCTTGCCGCTAGGACAGGAGCTGAGTCTCCCGGGAGATTCCATACTTTGGCGTAATAAGTGCAACATACCACTAACATTGGGATTGCAAACGCCGATAGGTGTGTCTGACGGATTAAAAGTTTTTCAGCCTGTGGGGGCGGGTGTCTTTGAAACCGTTGCCGGGTGTGGTTCCACATCCATCGGAGACAAAGCACTCACGTGCATCGCAGGAGGTGAGCTAGACATGGGTACCCAGAAATTGTCCGCATTACTCTGGGAAGAACGGGAACTGTTAGAGCTCCTGACCTTCAAGCTCGAGGAAGAACAGCTGCTCCTAACCTCGGGGAAAACGCGCTGGCTCCAGCACGCCACCCGGGAAGTGGAGCAGGTTCTTGACCGCCTGCGAATCGCGAATCTGGCCAGGACGGTGGCCGTTTCCGAACTCGCGGAGGAATGGGGCATAGCCGAAGATGCAACTCTTCGGCAGATCATTGCCGCAGCACCTCCCGGACCGTGGACTGAAATTTTCACGGCCCACCTGCAGGCGATGACGGAACTGACAGTGCGGATCCGCGACCTGCGGGACACCAACGAACAGTTCCTGCGCACTGCCGCACGCTCGGCCCAGGAAACCCTCGCCGGCCTGGGCACCGAGAGCAAGACATACACATCCAGCGGCACCTCAGCCAGGCCCGGCAGCGGTGCCCGCATAGTGGATAAGCAACTGTAGAGACCGTGAACAAAGGAATCATCACGCCATGAGCACCTTCAGCGGCCTGAACACCGCTTACACCGGTCTGAGTGCCGCACGCAGGGGACTCGACATCGTTGGGCAGAACATTGCCAACGTCAACACTCCGGGGTACACCCGGCAGCGGGTCACCACCTCCGCCATGGGCGGGGCATCCATTACCGGCAGGTTCTCCACCGGTGCGCGGCCCGGCGAGGGCGTCTCCGTCGATGGGATCGCCCGTCTCGGCAGCCTGCAGCTGGATGCCCGGGTCCGGGCCACAGCCTCGGCAGCCGGCTTCTCCGCCGTACGGGCCAATGCCCTGGCCGGTCTGGAAACCAGCCTGAACGAGCCCGGGAAGAACGGCATTTCCGCCTCCCTCGGCGAGTTCTGGGCAGCATGGCAGGGTGTCTCCAAGTCCCCCGGGAACGAGGCCGCGGCCACTTCGCTGCTTGGGCAGGCCAACATTGTGGCTGGGCAGATTGCCACCGGTTACAAGGCTGTGGAGGAGCAATGGACCGGCGCTTACAAGCAGCTCAAGGACATGGAGGCGGAGCTTAACGGCGCGGCCTCGCAGATCGCCTCGCTGAATGCGCAGATCCGCACAACCCTGGCTTCCGGCGGAAGCGCTAATGAATTGATCGACCAGCGCAATGCGCTAACGACCACCATCGCCGCCCTGGCCGGCGGAACGGTCCGCGAATCGGAGAACGGCATGGTCGATGTGCTGATCGACGGCAACGCCATCGTCTCCGGGGATACCGTCCGACCCGTGCAGGTCGCCGGCGGGGTTGCCATGGGATCCGAAGCCCCGCGCCTGGAATGGAGCCACCGTCCCGGGTCCAACATGGCCGTCAGCGGCGAAATCGCCGGTGCGCTCAGCATCCTCGCCCCTGCGTCCGACGGCGGAACTCTCGCCTCCGCTGCGGAGGGCTACAACAACTTCGCCAAGGCCCTGGCCAGCGCGGTCAACGGGGTCCACAACGGCGGCGTGAACACTGCCGGTACCGTGATGGGTGATTTCTTCAGTCACGGCACCGATCCCGCTGCGCTTTCACTCAAAGTCATTCCGACCGGTGCCGACGGGATCGCCACCGGGGCCCCGGGCCAGGGCGCACAGGATAATTCCATCGCTGACGCAATCGCGCAGCTGGGCTCCGGCCCAGGCTCGCCCGACTCGGTCTGGGCGAACTTTGTCAGCGGCATCGGCGCCAGCGCCCGGGTGGAGATGAAGCAGGCGGACCTCGCCGGGCTTGCCGCTTCGTCCGCCGTCGGTATGCAGCTGTCCAACTCCTCGGTGGATCTGGACGAGGAAAACCTGAACCTGCTTGCCTACCAGCACGCCTACCAGGGTGCTGCCCGGGTCATGACAGCCATCGACGAAATGCTCGACACCCTCATCAACCGCACCGGCATTGTGGGAAGGTAACCCGTGATCTCCCGTACCTCCAACCTGATGCTGGCGCGCAACGCCCAGCAGAACCTGCAGGCGAATATTTCCCGGCTGGCCAAGCTGCAGGAGCAGGCCCAGACCTCCGCAGCGATCACCCGGCCTTCGGACGATCCGTCCGGCACGGCCGACGCCCTGAAGGTCCGCGGCGAAATCCGGGCCAACAGCGCGTACAAGAACAACATCACGGATGCGAACAGCTGGCTCGCCACGCTCGACGGAGCCATGACCCGCACCACGGAGATCCTTACCAAGATCAAGGACCTGGCCATTACCGCGGCCAGCGCGACGACGACGCCGGCCAGCAAGGCCGCCATCGCCACCGAGGTGGAGGGCCTTAAGGCGGATCTCCTGGCGCAGGCGAACACCTCACACCTGGGCCGGAACATCTTTGCCGGCAACTCCGACGCGGGGTCCGCCGTGAAGGTGGACAACTCCGTTGACCCCGCCGTCTACACGTTCACGGGTGCCTCCGACGGACCGGTCACCCGCCGGCTGGATGCGAACACCACCGTCCGCGTTGATGCCAGTGCCGAGGCAGTCTTTGGCGACGTCTTCACCAAGCTTGATTCCCTGGTCTCGGATCTGCGGGGCAACGGGGACATCAGCAAACACCTGGCCGGCATCGATGCGAGCAGCGACAACGTACTCTCCCAGCACTCCGACGTCGGCATCCGCCATGCCCGCGTCCTGAAAGCAGAGGAAGCCAACATGGAGCAGGCCGTAAGCCTGGAATCCCGGCGCTCCGGCATCGAGGACCTGGACACTGCGACGGTCATCATGGACCTGAAGCTCCAGGAACTGGCCTACCAGTCCTCCCTGGCCGTAACGGCCAAGGTCCTGCAGCCCACTTTGATGGACTTCCTGCGATGAGCACCGTGACGCCGGTCCGTTTCCTTGCCCCGCCGCCCGGGCTGGAACCCCTGACGGCATTCGATCTGGTGGACGTGGAGGGTGCCAGCGGACTGTACTCGCTGACCGGCACCGAGTCATCCGGCGGAAAGCGCCGCTTCTATGCGATCGACGCATCCGTCTACCTGCCCGACTACAACCCGGAAATCTCGGACGAGCAGGCGCGGCAGCTTGGACTCGAAGACCCGGCTGATGCCCGCGTTCTGGTGGTCGCCAACCCGTCCGACGGCGGGACCACGGTGAACCTGCTTGCCCCGGTAATCGTCAACACCCGGACCTGGCAATGCGCCCAGGTGATCCTGGAAGGCGGCGACTGGCCGTTGCGGGCCCCGTTGGAAGCTGCAGCGGCGGCCTAGCCCGCCCCACAGAACGAAGCCCCACAGAACGAAATAGCAGAAGAGGCTCTTCCCAGCGATGGGAAGAGCCTCTTCTGCTATTTCGGTTCAGGCCCAGGCCTGGTGCCGGGGATTAGGCGAAGTCGGACGTCGCCGGGTCGGCGCCGAAGCGGGTGCCGTTGTCCAGGGCGTTGATCGCCTCGATGTCTTCATCGGACAGCTTGAGGTCCAGGGCAGCCCAGTTCTCCTGGATGCGGGACTCGGTCACGGACTTCGGGATCACGATGTTGCCGAGGGCCAGGTGCCAGGCGATGACCACCTGGGCGGGGGTGGCGCCGTCGTACTTGGCTGCGATTTCCTGCAGTACCGCGTCATCCAGCAGGCCCTTGCCGGAGCCGAGCGGGGAGTAGGCCTCGTGGCGGATGCCGTGCTTCGCCTCGAACTCACGCAGTTCGGTCTGGGCAAGGTACGGGTGGGTTTCCACCTGGTTCAGGACGGGGACGACGCCGGTGGCATCGATGATTTCCTGCAGTGCCTCGACCGTGAAGTTGCAGACACCGATCGACTTGACCCGGCCGGACTTCTGCAGCTCGATGAGCGCCTTCCAGGTGTCAACGTACTTGCCCTGCTTCGGCTGGAGCCAGTGGATCAGGTACAGGTCCAGGGATTCCAGGCCCAGGCGCTCCATCGAAGCGTCGAAGGCGGCCAGCGTTTCTTCGTACCCCTGGTCGGCGTTCCAGACCTTGGTGGTGATGAACAGGTCTTCGCGCGGCAGCCCTGAGGCGGCAATGGCGCGGCCGACGCCGGCTTCGTTGCCGTAGATCTTGGCGGTGTCGATGTGGCGGTACCCGGCCTCGAAGGCCATGCCTACGGTCTTTTCCGCGAGGTCGTCCGCGACCTGCCAGACGCCGTAGCCGAGCTGGGGGATGGTGTGGCCGTCATTGAATGGGACGAGAGGAGATGTAGTCATGCTCCCCATCCTGCCAAGACATTGGCACTGTCCCGACCAAATAGGCTGCTGTTTGCTTGACGCGAAATCCGTCTCCGCCGCTGGAACGGCGAGGGGCGCTTCCCTGGGTGCCTAGACCGGAGAGCCGTTGGGCTGTTCCGGGAGGAGGACGCGCTCTGCCTCCGCGATGTCCTGCTCCACGAGCTGGGCCCTGCGGCGGACGTTTTCAATCCCCGAGGAGGCGATCCCCCAGCGCTCACCTTCCAGCCGGGACATGGCCGCTGCTTCCGCGGTAGCCGCAAGCGAATTGCCTGACCGGGAGAGGGCACGGTGGACGCCGGTCAATCCGCCCGGGATGTCCTGGCCGGCGCTGGGAAGCTGCTTCTGGGCGGAGACGCAGACCGCACGGACCCGGGGCAGCAGTCCGGAAAGTTCGTTGGCTACGAGGGCCAGCTCGTTATAGAGGGCATCGTCCTCCACCCCTTCGAGCATCTGGTGGTAGCGGTCCAGGCCACGGGTGAAGCGGTCGTGAGCCCGCCGCCACACACCCATGCCGAGTTCAGCGTCGTCCTTGCGCCCCTGCCGGGCTGCTGCGAAAAGTGCCATCTTGCAAAAATTCTACAGATACTGGCCGGGTCCTGCGTGGGGTTCGATTCGGCCCCCCGCTCCGGGGCCCTGCCCCGGCTGGCCCTGGACGGCACCGGCGCGGCGCGGTTCGCCGTCTTCCCCGACCACCACGCCCGGGGCGAGGACCGTTCCGGGCGGCAGCTGCCTCAGTTGCAGACGGCTCTGCATCTGCTGATTGGCGGTCTGCTGGGCTACGATCGCGGTTTGGATGCCGCGGAACAGTCCCTCCAGCCAACCAACCAGCTGTGCCTGTGCGATGCGCAGCTCGGCGTCGGTGGGAGTGGCGTCCTCAAGGAACGGCAGGTTGATCCGCTGCAGTTCGGTGACCAGTTCCGGAGCCAGTCCGTCGTAAAGTTCCTTGAGCGATCTGGCGTGGATCTCGGCGAGCCGGTTACGTGCCGCATCGTCCAGCGGAGCGTTGCGCACCTCTTCGAGCAACTGCTTGATCATGGTGCCGATGCGCATGACCTTCGCGGGTTCATCCACCAGATCGTTCAGCTTCGCGGGCCCGGATTTGTCCTGGCTGTCTGCGGCGTCGCCCTGTTTGCCTGCACCGTCTTGGCGCCCCGAACCGTCCGGCTGGGCCGGTGCTGCCGGACCCTGCGCCGTCCCGCTGCCTGGGCTGGCATCGGTGCCGTCCCGCTCCGGGAACTGGGACGTTTCTCCGGTCGGAGCCGCGGGGATCTGAGCCCCGGTCGCGGCCGCAGATCCGTTCTGTTCAGTCATGGATTAATGCTCTCACGCTAGGTCCGGGTTGTTCCGGGGTTCAGTCGCTTTCCAGCTCTTCCTCCCGCTTTTCCGCGTACTCGCCGTTGGGACTCAGCCCGGCAGCGTACTGGCCGGCGTTGAGCTGGCCAGAGGTGTAGTGCCGTGAATCGAATTCAGGACCAGAGTCCTTTTCCCCCTGTGGGAGGAAGACATCCTCAGCCAGATGTTCGTCCTCGTTATCCGGTTCCGGGAAGGGAATGCTGATGTCTTCGCGGAGGTGCGGGTCCTGGGGCAGGTCTTCTTTTCCGGGCATCTACCCAGCAAAGCAGGATCGGGCACCGGCCTCAAGGCCCGGCGGGTTCCATCGGGAGGGCAGAAACAGTTCCGTTCGGCCCTCCCGATGGGTTGGTGGTCAGCAGCAGCGACCGCCCGGATTGTGGTCCTGGCGGTCCATCTTCTCCTTCCAGAATTCCCGCTCTGTCATTGGCGGGCCGCTGCAGCCTGACGCAGTGTGGTGCGCCTGGTACTTGCGGTAGGCGTCCTCCCCCATAACGTCACGGAAGAAACGCACCAAGCCGCGCAGGTGACCGGCGATGGCGGCTGCCATCAGTGTCCGGCTCCCGCCGTCTTGGGCGACGGCTTCTTCTCCTGCGGCAGTGCCTTCCACTGTGCCTCGATCTCCTTCTCCAGCGGTGTGCCAAAGAACCCTGCCGGCGCGAAGGTCCGCGACGGTACCGCCGGGTCTTCGGCGCTCGGGGCACCTCCGGAACGGTAGGAACGGACCGAAGCCATCACCGCGGTGACGATCACGATGATCGCCAGCGTCACGAACAGGATGGACAGCACCCCCTGGACGAAGGTGTTGCGGACCACTGCTTCCATGGCTTCCACGCTCTTGGCGGTGCCGAAGCTGGTTTCTCCGGCTTCCAGCGCCTTCCGGAACGCGTTGTGCTGCGCCCAGTAACCGACGGCGGGGACCGCCGAGAAGATCTTGTACATCGAGGCGGTGATGGTCACGACGGCGGCGAAGGCCAGCGGCAGCGCCACCACCCAGATGTACTTGAACGCGTTCTTTTTCGCCAGGATGGCCAGGCAGATGGCCAGTGCAATGGCTGCCAGGAGCTGGTTGGCGATGCCGAAGAGCGGGAAGAGCGTGTTGATTCCGCCCAGCGGGTCGGTCACGCCCATGATCAGGATCGTCCCCCAGCCTGCGACCATAATGGCCGTACAGATCCAGGCTCCCGTCCGCCATGACGTGTCGCGGAACTTGGGGACAAAGTTGCCGATCGAATCCTGCAGCATAAAGCGCGCAACGCGGGTTCCGGCGTCGACCGCGGTCAGGATGAACAGGGCCTCGAACATGATGGCGAAGTGGTACCAGAAGGCCATCATGGCCGGCCCGCCGATGAAGCTCTGCATAATCATGGCGAGGCCGACGGCGAGGGTCGGAGCGCCGCCGGTGCGGGAGACAACTGACTCTTCGCCGACGTTGGCGGCCAGCGAGGTGAGCATGTCCGGGGTCAGGTTGACCCCGGCCAGGCCGAGGGAATTCACGAAGGCGACGGCACCCTCCACGGTTCCGCCGGTGGCTCCCGCCGAGGCATTCATGGCGAAGTAGATTCCGCGGTCAATCGAGATCGCGGCCACCAGGGCCATGATGGCCACGAAGGATTCCATCAGCATGCCGCCGTAGCCGATGAACCGGGTCTGGCGTTCCTTCTCGATCATCTTCGGGGTGGTGCCGGAGGCGATCAGCGCGTGGAACCCGGAGAGCGCTCCGCAGGCGATGGTGACGAAGAGGAACGGGAAGAGTGGGCCGGCAACCACGGGCCCGTCGGCCCGGGAAGCGAACTCGCTGAATGCCGGAACGCTGATTTCGGGTCGGACGATGATGATGGCCACCGCCAGCATCACGATCGTGCCTACCTTCATAAAGGTGGAGAGGTAGTCACGCGGGGCCAGCAGCAGCCAGACCGGAAGGATAGCGGCGATGAACCCGTAGATGATGATGCCCCAGGCGATGGTCCCCCGCTCCAAAGAGAAGAGCGCGACGCCCCACTCGGTGTCGGCGATCCAGCCGCCGCCCACGATCGCGAGCATCAGCAGCACGAAGCCGATGATGGAGACCTCGGTGACCTTTCCGGGCCGCAGGTAGCGCAGGTAGACCCCCATGAACAGCGCGATCGGAATAGTCATCGCCACGGAGAAGACGCCCCACGGGCTTTCGCCGAGGGCGTTGACCACCACCAGGGCCAGGATCGCCACGATGATGATCATGATGGTCAGGGTAGCGACCAGGGCGGCGGTACCGCCGACCAGGCCCAGTTCCTCGCGGGCCATCTGGCCCAGGGAACGCCCGCCGCGGCGCATGGAGAAGAACATCACCAGGTAGTCCTGGACCGCGCCGGCCAGGATCACTCCGACGATGATCCAGACCGTCCCGGGGAGGTAGCCCATCTGGGCGGCCAGCACGGGGCCGACCAGGGGTCCGGCACCCGCGATGGCGGCGAAGTGGTGACCGTAGAGCACCCGCCGGTCGGTGGCGGCGTAGTCCTTGCCGTCAGCCTTGTACTCAGCCGGGGTGGCACGGCGGTCATTGGGCTTGAGCAGGTTCCGCTCGATGAATTTGGAGTAGAACCGGTAGCCGATGAAATAGGTGCAGACCGCGGCGAACACGAACCAGATGGCGTTGACCGTTTCGCCGCGGACGATGGCGAGCATGGTCCAGCTGATACCGCCCAGCAGGGCGATGCCCGTCCAGAGCGCAATCTTGGCCGGCGTCCAGCTGCGCTCTTCCGCCTCTGCCGCGGCGTCGTCGACGGCTACCGGCGGCAGGTCCGGATCCTGGACCAGGAGATCGGCGTCTAAGGCGCCTGGACGGGGCCGGTCCGGCCCCGTCCGGTGACGTTTGTTCTCACTCATGGTGCTACCCCTTATCAGCAGTGCGGTTCCGCACCTCCAGGGGTGCGGGTGATGCGCACGAGGGTAGCAGCGGCCACATGATCTGGATCACACATTCGCCGGGCCGGCCTGTTTCGTTTCGGTGGCAGCACCCAGTTTTGCGCCGAGTGGTCGCACCTGGCACCGCGGCGGCACTATTGATCCCGGCGCAGGTGCAGAATCGGAAAAGGCCGGCCCTGGTCGTCCACTTCGGAACGGCTGGCCTCTTTGAAACCCTTCGCGGCGTAGAAGGCACGCCCGCTTGGGTTGTCCTGATTGACGTCCACGAGCACGGTTTCCTGTCCTTCCGAAAGGGCAGCTAGGAGCCGGGAGCCTATCCCCCGTCCGTGGACGGCAGGGTCAACGAACAGCATGTCGATCTGGCCGCCAACCCCGGCACCAAAACCGAGGAGGCGGCTTTCGCTGCACGCCACGAGCAGCCCTTCTGCTTCGGCTAGGTACCCCGGGAGGCTGCCTTCGTACCAGTCAATATCGGCGGGCGTGAGGAAATCGTGGGTCGCTTCCACTGCCCGGCACCAAATGGCAACGAGCTCAGGATGGTCTGCGCTCCGGGCGCTGCGGATACTGGTCTCCATGGAGTCCACGCTATCGCCCTCCACGTCAGCTACAGGTCAGCTACAAGGTCAGGAGAATCTTGCCGATGTGCTGGCCGGAGTCAAAGTACTCGTGGGCGGCCGCAGCTTCGGCCAGCGGGAAGGTGCGGTCCACCAGCGGCTTGACCGTCCCGTCCTTGAGCATCGGCCAGACGTACTCTCCGACCGCCGCCATGATGGCGCTCTTCTCCTCTTCCGGGCGGCCGCGCAGGGTGGTGCCCATAACGGCGGAGCGCTTGGTCATCAGCGCGTTAAGATCGATTTCGGCCCGGGTGCCGCCCTGCAGCCCGATGATGACGAGCCGGCCGGCGACGGCGAGCGCATCGATGTTGCGCTGCAGGTACTTGGCGCCCATCACGTCCAGGATCACGTCTGCGCCGCGGCCGCCTGTTGCCTGGCGGACTTCCTCCACGAAGTCCTGCTCCTTGTAGTTGATCAGGACTTTGGCACCCAGGCTTTGCGCCAGTTCCAGCTTCGAGGCGCTTGACGCCGTGACCATAGGGACGGCACCGAACGCGGCCACCAGCTGGATGGCCATAGTGCCGATCCCGCCGGCCCCGCCATGGATGAGCACATACTCGCCTTCCCGCACTCCGGCGGCCATAAAGAGGTTCGAGAACACCGTGGCCGCCACCTCGGGCAGGGCAGCCGCCGTGACCAGATCCATATCCGCCGGGACCGGCAGCACCTGGCCTGCGGGAACCGTCACCTGCTCCGCGTAGCCACCACCGGAGAGGAGCGCGACGACGTCGGCTCCGACTTCCAGGCCTTCGACTCCCGTTCCCACGGCAGACACCCGGCCGGAGACCTCCAGGCCCGGGTAGGCCGGTGCGCCCGGCGGCACGGGGTAGTTCCCCTGCCGCTGCAGGACATCGGCACGGTTCAGTCCGGCAGCGGCCACATCTATCAGGACCTCACCGGGAGCGGGCACCGGTGCCGGGACGTCCTGAAGCTCCAGTGCGTCCGGTCCCCCGGGATTGGTGATGACGATGGCTTTCATGGGGGCCTCCTGCGGGGTGGAAAGATTTTGGCGAATTGGGCTCATCTGCCAGAATACTAGCGGGGAAGGTTGTCCGAGCGGCCGATGGAGCTGGTCTTGAAAACCAGTGTGCGGTAACCCCGTACCAAGGGTTCGAATCCCTTACCTTCCGCACCTGCACCCCGGTTCACTGAGCCGGGGTGCTTTTCTTTGCCGGTGGTGCATGCCAATGCATAATCTGCCGGCATATTACTTTGCCGATTCATCAGCATGCTTTCACTGAAATAGGGTTGACACGTGGTTTCCGGCCCATTTGGGGGGTGGACCACCAAACCATTTTCTGATTGAGGAGCTATGACTATGCATTCGGCCCATAAGACGCCATTGTCCCGAGCCGGAAGAATTCTCGCCGCAGCGTCGCTTACGGCTTTGCTGGCGGGGTGTGCAGTGCCCTTTCCCTCCGCAGGGGATAAATCCTCCGATGAGAAGCCTGCTTCGGCAGCCGCTTCACCGACGGCCGAAGAGGTAGTTGAGAAGGTCGAGGAAATCGATCCGGAAACGGTGGACGCCATTGACCTGAACGTCGGCGACTGCCTGATTGAGCCGGACGGCGAGCAGATCACCGAAGTGGACGTCCTGCCGTGCACGCAGGAGCACGACAGTGAGGTCTACGCGGCCAAGGATATGACCGGCACCGAATACCCGGGGGAAACCGCGGTTGATGATGCAGCCGCTGAATTCTGCGTCGCCGAATTCCAGGCATATATCGGCACGGATTATCAGGAATCGGTGCTGAATATCGGGCTGATCACACCCACGTCCTACTCTTGGACCCTCGGCAATGACCGGGAAATCCTCTGCACCGCCTACCGCATGGACGGCTCACCGCTGACCAACACCATCCGCAACTCGCAGGTCTAACTGCACTACTTCAGAAGGGGCCCGGCGCACTCGGTGTGCCGGGCCCCTTTTTGCTTTGTCAAGAGCGGATGCCTGTTCGGACTTCAAACCCGGCATCTCCACTGGTCAATCCACCCCCGCTGGGATATGCAAAGAGGGTTCACCGCACCCCACTGCTGCACCATCCGGTTTGCTACCGCTTGCCCTGCTGCAGCATCCATTCCACTGAGGAGCATGAGGCATGAGACCTACGCGATGGAAGGCAGTGCTGGGGACAGCATTGTCCGCCGGCCTGCTGGCCGGCCCCCTGGCGGCAGTGCCCGCCCACGCCGAGGAAGGCGTTCCCGGCATCATCATCAATGAGGCCTACCTGAGCGGCGGGAGCACCAACGCTCCGTACGCCAACAAGTTCGTGGAGCTCTACAACCCCACCGCCGCGCCGGTCAGCTTGGATGGATGGTCCCTCCAGTACCGCGCGGCCGGCACAACGACGCCGCCCACCGGAGTGGGCCGGCTTGCCGGAACAATTCCGGCCGGCGGCTACTACCTGGTCCAAGGCGCGAGCAATGGCACTTCCGGCGCTCCCCTGCCCACCGCAGACGCCACCATCGGTGCCAGCTTCTCCGGAGCCGCCGGCACGCTTGTGCTCTCTAACCAGGCCACGGCTGTGAACCCGCTGCCCACCGGCTCGGTTCTGGGCCAGGCCGGAGTCGTGGACCTGCTCGGCTACGGCACCTCAAACACGTTCGAGACAGCGCCGGCCACTGCGCCCGCCGGCAACAGCGACCCGAAGTCCCTGAACCGCACAGGCTTCGCGGACAGCAACAACAACGCCGCTGACTTCACGCTCAACGCCGAAGTCACGCCCAAGAACACCGCCGGCGGCGGAACCGATCCGGTCGATCCGACCGATCCCCCGGACGGCGCCGTGTCCATCGCGCAGATCCAGGGCACCGGAGACGCCAGCCCGCTCGTCGGGCAGAGCGTCACCACCCGCGGCAAGGTCACCGCCGCGTACCCCACCGGCGGATTCAGCGGCTACTACCTGCAGACCCCGGGAACCGGCGGCACGATCGATCCAGCAACCCACACCGCCTCGGATGGAATCTTCGTCTTCTCCGCGGCCACCGTAGGCCAGGTCGCCGTTGGCGACTACGTCGAGGTCACCGGCACCGTGGGCGAGTACTTCGGCCTCACGCAGCTGACCGTCGCCGCCGGCGGCGCCCTAAGCAAGCTCACCGAACCCGCCGAAGAGGTCAAGCCCGCCACCGTCGCCTGGCCTGCAACCGACGCGGAACGGGAAACCCTCGAAGGCATGCTCCTGGCACCCCAGGGCGACTTCACCATCACCGATAACTTCTCGCTGAACCAGTACGCGGAAATCGGCCTTGCAGCCGGCACCGAACCGCTGGTCCAGCCCACCGCCGTCGCCCCGGTGGGCACCCCGGAACATGCGGCAGTTGCCGCCGCGAATGCAGCCAAGGCCGTGAAGCTCGACGACGGCGCGACCACCAATTTCCTCGCCGCAGCGAACCAGTCCAAACCGCTGCCGTACCTGACCCCGTCCGGCCCGGTCCGCGTTGGTGCGCCTGTTGCGTTCACCACGAATGTGATCCTGGATTTCCGCAACAGTGCCTGGAAGTTCCAGCCGCTCACCGAGCTGACCCCCGCCAACGCGGCTGCCGTCCAGCCGGCATCGTTCGAAAACACCCGCACCGCAGCACCGCAGAGCGTGGGCGGCAACCTCAAACTGGCGTCGTTCAACGTGCTGAACTACTTCAGCACCACCGGCGACTCCCTTTCCGGCTGCACCTTCTACAACGACCGCTCCGGCGCTCCCATCACAGTCCGTGGAGGCTGCGATGCCCGCGGCGCGGCCAACGCGGACAATCTGGAACGCCAGCAGGCCAAGATCGTTGCGGCCATCAACGCCCTGGGCGCCGACGTCGTCGGGCTCATGGAAATTGAGAACTCAGCGGAACTGGGCCAGGACCGCGACACGGCCCTGGCACACCTGACCGCGGCCCTGAACGCAGCGGCTCCGGGCACCTGGGACTACGTCCGCTCCCCCGCGGCCCTGCCCGACGCCGAAGACGTGATCCGCACGGCCTTCATCTACCGGACCGCGAGCGCGGAACCCGTGGGTGAATCCGCGATCCTCAACGACGAAAGCGTGTTCTCCAACGCCCGTGAACCGCTTGCCCAGGCCTTCAAGCCCGCCGGCGGAGCGGACAGCGAATCCTTCGTGGCGATCGCGAACCACTTCAAGTCCAAGGGCTCGCCCCCGGCCTCCGGGGAGAACGCGGACAATGGCCAGGGCGGCTGGAACGCCGACCGCGTCCGCCAGGCACAGGCCCTGGTGTCCTTCGCTGACACCGCCGCAGCCGACGCAGGCACGGAGCGGGTTTTCCTGCTGGGTGACTTCAACTCCTACGCGGCCGAAGATCCCATGCGCATCCTGGCGGAGGCCGGGTACGTGAACCTGGGCGATGCCACCGGCAAGCACTCCTACGCCTTCGGCGGACTGGTGGGCTCACTGGACCACATCCTCGCGTCCCCGGCCGCGGCCGAAGACGTGACCGGCACCGACATCTGGAACATCAACTCCGTGGAGTCGGTGGCCCTGGAGTACAGCCGTTTCAACTACAACGTCACCAACTACTACGCCCCGGACGCCTACCGATCCTCCGACCACGACCCCATCCTGGTCGGAATGGACCTGAGCCCGGCCGCGGCGGAAACCACCGAGCTGAACCTGCTTAACATCAACGATTTCCACGGCCGGATCGACTCCAACACCGTGAACTTCGCCGGCACGGTGGAGCAGCTCAAGGCCGCAGCACCCGAGGGCGGCTCGCTGTTCCTCTCGGCCGGAGACAACATCGGCGCCTCGCTCTTCCCGTCCTCGGTGCAGCAGGACCAGCCCACCATCGACGTCCTGAACGCCCTGGGCCTGCGGGCCTCGGCGGTCGGCAACCATGAGTTCGACGCCGGTTTTGCCGACCTCACGGACCGGGTGGTCCCGGCGGCGGACTTCGAGTACCTGGGCGCCAACGTCTATCTCAAGGGCACCACCACCCCGGCACTGCCGGAATACACCATCCTGGACGTGAACGGCGTGCAGGTGGCCGTGATCGGCGCCGTCACCGAGGAGACCGGCACCCTGGTTACCCCCGGCGGCATCGCCACCCTCGAGTTCGGGGACCCGGTGGAAGCCGTCAACCGCGTGGCCGAGCGGCTCGCCGCCGAAGACCTGGCCGACGTCATCATTGCCGAATACCACGAGGGCGCAGGAGCGGGCACGCC
>NZ_DALZXY010000040.1:0-28860 GCF_031988865.1 Arthrobacter sp. | reverse complement strand
TTCGCTGTGTCCGACCAGGACGTAGCTGCAGCCGAGCCGGGAGAGGAACTGCCCCGAGATATCACCGGTGTACGCGCCGGAGTCTTCGGGCGAGAGGTCCTGGGCACCGTAGGCCACCTTGAGCTTGTCGCCCTGGACCAGGGTCTGGGTGCTGCGCAGATCGGTGAAGGGCGGGAAGACCACAACCTCGACCCGGCTGAAGTCGTGCTTCGCATCGCTGAGCGTCCAGGCAAGCTTCTGCAGCAGGGTGATGCCCTGCACGTGGTCCATGTTCATTTTCCAGTTGCCCGCGATCAGCGGTGTCCGGTCATACTTGCCGTTGGTCGAGGTAGTCATCTCTGCTCCGGTTCATTTTAGGTAGAGGTTTATGGTCGCGGACACGCCAAACGGGTCCGCCGGAGAAACACCGACGGGCCCGCGGCCGCTTACTTGTCGAGGACGGCGATGCCGGGGAGTTCCTTGCCCTCGAGGTACTCGAGGCTGGCTCCGCCGCCGGTGGAGATATGGCCGAAGTCGCTGTCGGAGAAGCCCAGCTTGCGCACTGCGGCTGCCGAATCGCCGCCGCCGACCACGGTCAGGCCGGAGCACCCCTTCAATCCTTCCGCCACGGCCTTGGTGCCGCCGGCGAACGCATCGAATTCGAAGACGCCCATGGGACCGTTCCAGAACACGGTGGAGCCGGCACGGATCCGGTCGCTGAAGGCCCGCGCAGAGTCGGGACCGATGTCCAGCCCGATCCCGGAGGCGCCAAAGTTGCTGTCCTCCATGGCATCAGCCCGGACAACCTCATGCTTGGCGTCGGCGGCGAACTTGTCGGCCACCACAATGTCGGTGGGCAGCACGAACTCGCAGCCGGACGCTGCCGCACGGGAGAGGTAGTCCTTAACGGTCTCGATCTGGTCCTCTTCGAGCAGGGAGGCTCCCACCTTGTAGCCCTGTGCTGCCAGGAAGGTGTAGACCATCCCGCCGCCGATGAGCAGGTAATCCGCGCGGGTCATCAGGTTCTCGATCACCGCAAGTTTGTCGGAGACCTTCGAACCGCCCAGCACCACTACGTAGGGCTTGGCCGGATCCGTCGTCAGCCGGGAGAGTACCTCCAGCTCGGAGCGGACCAGGTTGCCCTCGTAGGCGGGAAGGACTTCGGCGATGTCGTAGACGCTGGCATGCCTGCGGTGCACAGCACCGAAGGCATCATCCACATAGGCGCCGTTCCCCCCGGTCAGCGCGGCCAGTTCCCGGGCTAATGCCTGGCGCTGGGCATCGTCCTTGGAGGTCTCCCGGGCATCGAAGCGGATGTTCTGGAGGACCAGGACGCTACCCGCGGCCAGGCTGGCGGCGCGTTCCTTGGCGCTGGGGCCGGTCACATCATCAGCGAACTCAACGGCGAAGGGTGCCAGTTCGTCGAGCCGGTCCACAGCCGGCCGCAGGCTGTACTTTTCGTCCGGCTGACCCTTCGGCCGTCCGAGGTGGGCCATCACGATGACCTTGGCGCCCCGTTCCACCAGCAGCGCCAGCGTAGGAATCGAGGCGCGGATCCGGCCGTCGTCGGTCACCCGCCCGTTCTCCAACGGTACGTTCAGGTCCGAGCGGACAAGGACGTACCGGTTGTCAACGCCGTCGCTGATCAGTTCGTCAAGTGTCTTGATTGTCATGTCTACCTTTGCTTCTTTGCCGTGCGGGCGGTGGGGCTAGAGTTTGGCTGCTACGAGGGAGGTGAGGTCCACCAGGCGGCAGGAGTACGCCCACTCGTTGTCGTACCAGCCGACCACCTTGACTTCGCTGCCCATGACACGGGTAAGCCCCGAGTCGTAAATGCACGACGCCGGGTCGGTGACGATATCGGAGGAAACCAGCGGCTCGTCGGTGTACCGGAGGTACCCGTTCAACGGTCCGTCACTGGCAGCCCGGTATGCGGCATTGATCTGCTCCACGCTGGCTTCGGTGCCCAGGGTGACCGTCAGATCGGTTACCGATCCGGTGGGCACGGGGACACGGAGCGCGAAGCCGTCCAGCTTGCCGTCGAGTTCGGGGATCACGAGTCCGATCGCCTTAGCGGCACCGGTGCTGGTCGGTACGATATTGAGCGCTGCGGCGCGGGCCCGGCGCAGGTCCCGGTGCGGCCCGTCCTGCAGGTTCTGGTCTGCGGTGTAGGCGTGAACCGTGGTCATGAGCCCGTGTTCAATGCCGAAGGCGTCGTTGAGGACCTTCGCCAGCGGTGCCAGGCAGTTGGTGGTGCAGGAGGCATTGGAGATGATGGTGTCAGTGGCGGGGTTGTATTCACTGTCGTTCACGCCCATCACGATCGTGCGGTCCGCGCCCTTGCCTGGTGCGGAGATGAGGACCTTTTTGGCGCCGGCTTCAAGATGGGCCCGGGCGTCGTCGGCCTTGGTGAAGAACCCGGTGGACTCGATGACGATGTCCACGCCCAGATCCTTCCAGGGGAGGTTTGCGGGATCTCGTTCCGCGAGGACCTTGATGGTCTTTCCGCCCACCACCAGGTTGCCGTCCTTAACCTCCACGCTGGTGCCGATCCGGCCGGTCACGGAATCGTATTTGAGCAGGTGGGCCAGGGTTTCAGGACTCGTCAGGTCATTAACCGCGACGATATCAAGGTCGGCATTCCGTTCCAGCGCTGCCCGGAAGTAGTTGCGGCCGATACGTCCGAATCCGTTGATTCCAACACGAATAGTCACTTTTCTTCTCTCCTTGATAGCGGGTCGATCGAGAATCAGTGACCTCAGTGGGAAAAGGCCACTTCAGTTGACTT
The DNA here is from genome assembly GCF_031988865.1 of Arthrobacter sp. Lineage (NCBI taxonomy): Bacteria > Bacillati > Actinomycetota > Actinomycetes > Micrococcales > Micrococcaceae > Arthrobacter > Arthrobacter sp. The sequence goes on along the minus strand of NZ_DALZXY010000040.1, from coordinate 26,093 downwards.
CGCAGGAGCGGAGGGGGCCGGACCTGCGTCAGCGCACGGACTGCCGGTCAGGCACTGCATGAGCCGTTGTTTCATCTTACGCGTTGGGGCCGCCGGTATGTGACCGGCGGCACCCAATTTGGCGGAACTGTACGCGATTAGGCGGGCAGGACCAGCTTGGAAGCGCCGGCGCGGGCGGCGTCGAAGCGCGCTGCGACGTCGGCCCAGTTGACGATGTTCCAGAATGCCTTGACGTAGTCAGCCTTCACGTTGACGTAGTCGAGGTAGAAGGCGTGCTCCCACATATCCAGCATCAGCAGCGGAATGGTGCCAACGGGGACGTTGCCCTGCTGATCGTAGAGCTGCTCGATGACGAGGTTCCCGCCGAGGGGTTCGTAGGCCAGGAGTGCCCAGCCGGAGCCCTGCAGCGAGTTGGCAGCAGCGGTGAACTGGCCGCGGAACGCATCGAAGGAACCGAAGAAGTCCTCAATGGCAGCCGCAAGCTCGCCGACGGGCTTGTCGCCGCCCTCAGGGGACAGGTTGTTCCAGAAGATGGAGTGGTTCGTGTGGCCACCGAGGTGGAACGCGAGGTCCTTGGAGAGCTTCGGGATGGTCCCGAAGTCGCCCTTTTCACGGGCTTCTGCCATCTGCTTGAGCGCGGTGTTGGCGCCGGCAACGTAGGTGGCATGGTGCTTGCTGTGGTGCAGCTCCATGATGCGCGCCGAGATGTGCGGTTCCAGCGCTGCGTAGTCGTACGGCAGTTCGGGCAGTGTGTATTCGTTCACGAAAATCCTCCGTTGATTTGTCGGATCCATTTATCCCGGGCGGCTTGTCCGCCCGGAAGTTCATTGGGCTGAACAGGTCAGCACCCTTAGTCCATCCTATGCCGGTGGCTACTGGTCAAGCATTTCGGGGGTCACATTCGCTTCGGTGCCCGGAATTCCGAGTTCACCTGCCCGTTTGTCCGCCATGGCCAGGAGCCGTCGGATCCGGCCGGCAATGGCGTCCTTCGTCATGGGCGGCTCGGCGAGGCGTCCAAGCTCGTCCAGGCTGGCCTGTTTGTGCCCCACGCGCAGTTCGCCGGCATAGCGCAGGTGTTCGGGCACATCCTCACCGAGGATCTCCAGTGCGCGCTCCACGCGGGCGCCGGCGGCGACGGCAGCCTGTGCCGAGCGGCGCAGGTTCGCGTCATCGAAGTTGGCAAGCCGGTTGGCAGTGGCGCGGACTTCCTTGCGCATCCGCCGCTCCTCCCAGACCATAAGTGCGTCGTGCGCACCCATCCGGGTCAGCAGGGCAGCGATCGTGTCCCCGTCGCGGATAACAACGCGGTCGACGCCGCGGACCTCGCGGGCCTTGGCCGCGATGCCGATCCGCCGGGCCGCGCCTACCAGGGCGAGGGCAGCTTCGGGACCGGGGCAGGTGACCTCCAGTGACGAGGAGCGTCCGGGTTCGGTGAGGGAGCCGTGGGCCAGGAAAGCCCCGCGCCAGACTGCCTCGGCGTCGGCCGCGGAACCGTTAACCACCACGGAGGGCAGGCCGCGGACTGGCCGTCCCCGCGCGTCCAGGAGTCCCGTCTGGCGGGCCAGCGACTCGCCGTCCTTCACCACCCGCACCACATAGCGGTTGCCTCGGCGCAGGCCCGATCCGGAGACCACAACGATGTCGCTTGCGTGCCCGTAGACCTCCGCAATGGCCGCACGCAGCCGCCGGGCCGTCGAAGCGAGGTCTACTTCAGCCTCGATGACGATGCGACCCGAGATGATGTGCAGGCCTCCTGCAAAGCGCAGCATTGCCGAAACTTCGGCTTTTCGAACCGAGGACTTTTTCACGGTCAGTCGTGAGAGTTCCTCTTTAACTGCAGCAGTCAGCGCCACAAATACACTCCTAGCTTTCCCCGAAAATATCGTGATAGGCGGATGCCAGGCGCAGCGGATCATGGATCGGCCGCCCGGCCGCTGCCCCTACCTTACCGAAGACCGGACGCGCACCCATTTCGGCTGCGGCTGCGGCGAACGCGTCCCGGTCTTCCACCACGGCCGGGTCGGCCAGAATAACGTCCACCTTGAAACCGGGTGCATACCGCCGGATGACCTGAAGATGGTCGACGGCGGTCATCCCCGCGGTTTCCTTGGTCTCGTTGCTGAGGTTCATGGTCAGGCACCGCCGGGCCTTGGATGCGCACAGGGCCTCGCGCATTTCCGGGAGCAGCAGGTGCGGCAGGACGGAGGTGTACCAGGAGCCAGGTCCGAGGATCACCCAGTCCGCACGTCCGATGGCGGAGACGGCCTCCGCGCAGGCGGGGGCATCAGGGGGCAGCAGACGGACGTTAAGGACGTTGGATCGGGTTCCCGCTACGGCCAGTTCGGCCTGCCCGGTCACGGTTTCGTGGCGGAGGCCGGAGTCGGCCATGCGCAGGACGTCACCCTCGATGGTCAGCGGGACCGTGGACATGGGCAGGACCTGACCGCGTGCGCCGAGCAGGGCACCGGCCCATTGGAGCCCCGCGACGGGATCGCCGAGCAGTTCCCATAGCGTGACGATCAGCAGGTTTCCCAGCGCGTGGTTGTCCAGCGAGCCGTCCACGCCGGGGCGTGAGCGGAACCGATGCTGCATAACGTCGCGCCAGGTGCGTCCCCAGTCCGTGTCGTCGCAGAGGGCGGAGAGCGCCATGCGGAGGTCCCCGGGCGGCAGCACATCGAGTTCCTCCCGCAGCCGGCCGGAGGAGCCTCCGTTATCTGCCACCGTGACGACGGCGGTCAGGTCGGTGGTGAGCAGGCGCAGGGCGGATAGGGACGCGGACAGTCCATGGCCACCGCCCAGTGCGACGACGGCCGGGGACTGGCCTCCCCCGGGGGGCCGGAGCGACGCTCCTTCGGGGAGGATCGGAATCGGTCCGGTGAGGAACCCCATCTATTCCCGCCCGAGATCGCGGTGGTGGGAGCTGACCGTCACATGGGGCAGTTTTGCCAGCCGTTTTGCCAGTTCTTCGGTGACGGCAACGGAGCGGTGCTTCCCCCCGGTGCATCCGACGGCGATGGTGGCGTAGTGCTTGTTTTCACGCCGGTATCCGTCAATGACGGGTATCAGCGCGTCTACGTAGCGGTCCAGGAAGTCCGCGGTGCCCTGGGCACCCAGGACGTAGTCGCGCACCTCGGCGTCCTGGCCGGTATGCGGCCGCAGCTGCGGCACCCAGTGCGGGTTGGGGATGAACCGGACATCTGCCACGAAGTTCGCGTCAACGGGAAGGCCGTACTTGAACCCGAAGCTCATGACGTTCAGGCGCAGCACAATCGGGCCGTGTTCGGTGAACAGCTCGGTGATGGTGGTAGCCAGTGCATGGACGTTGAGCTTGGAGGTGTCCACGATGACGTCGGAGGCGTCGCGGAGTTCCCGCAGGACGTCCCGTTCCGCGGCAATTCCCTCCAGGATCCGTCCGTTCTCCTGCAGCGGATGCGGGCGTCGTCCGCTTTCGAACCGCTGGACGAGGGCCTGGTCGGAGGCTTCAAGGAACAGCACCCGGTAGGTGACGCCGGCTGCACGGAGGTTGCCCAGGGCCTCGCGGATGTCCTGGAAGAGTTCCTTGCTGCGGACATCGATCACGACGGCGAGCCGGGGAATCGAGTGCGGCATCCGGGACACGAGCTCGGTGAGTGTGCCGAGCATCAGCGGAGGCAGGTTTTCCACGACGTACCAGCCGTGGTCTTCGAGGGCGTTGGCTGCGGTGGTTCGTCCGGCACCGGACATGCCGGTGACGACCAGCAATTCTGACTCGGCAGGTTTGATGGGCTGCAGCCCGTCGACTTCTGTCATGTTTTTCCTTGTCCCGTCCATCAACCAAGCGTCGCCGGTGTCACCGCGGCCGGTTCCGGCCGCCGTCCACCGGCGCTCCCAAGCCTAGCTAAGATTCGATTATTTCGCCGGTGGCCATGTTGACGGCGGGCGCCGCGTCAGCGGCGGCGCCGGCGAGGTTTGCCTGGATGACGGAAGCCATGGCCGGACCGATCCCCGGAACTTCCATTAGCTCCACCGTGGTTGCCTGCTTGAGCCGGCGCACGGAGCCAAAGTGCTTGATGATCGCCTTCTGCTTCGCCGGGCCCAGGCCCGGAATATTATCCAGGGCGGAGGCCGTCATGGATTTGCCGCGCTTTTGCCGGTGGAAGGTGATCGCGAAGCGGTGTGCTTCATCGCGGATCCGCTGCAGCAGGAACAGCGCCTCGGAGGACCGGGGCAGAATCACGGGGAATTCGCTCTCCGGAACCCAGACTTCCTCCAGCCGCTTGGCCAGGCCCACCACGTAGACGTCGGTGATGCCGAGGTCTGCCAGTGCGCGGGAGGCGGCGGCGACCTGCGGCTTGCCGCCGTCGACCACCACCAGGTTGGGCGGGTAGGCGAATTTTGCCTTCGGCGCCGCGGTGAGGGTGTCCGCGACGGGTTCCTCCGGCCCCGGGGCCCCGTCCGGCATGCCGTCCTGGACGTCTCCGCCGTCGGGCACTTGGGCAGCGGGGTCAAAGTTATCCGCGAGATAATGCTTGAAGCGCCGTGAAATGACGTCGTACATTGACGCGGTGTCATCGCGGGCGGCGTCGCCCGTGATCGAGAAGCGCCGGTAATCCGGCTTCTTCATCAGCCCGTCCTCGGCCACCACCATGGAGGCCACAACATTGGTGCCCTGGACGTGGGAAATGTCGTAGCACTCGATGCGCAGCAGCGGCACGGGAATCTCCAGCGCCTCCTGCAGCTCGGAGAGCGCGGCCGACCGGGTGGTCAGGTCCCCTGCGCGCCGGCTCTTGTGCAGGCGCATGGCGTCTTCGGCATTGCGGGTGACCGTCTCCATGAGCGACTTCTTGTCCCCGCGCTGGGGAACAGAGATCTTCACGTTCGATCCGCGCAGCCCGCGCAGCCAGATCTGGAGCTCTTCCGTATTTTCGGGCAGGACCGGGACCAGCACGCTGCGCGGGATCCTGTCGGCCATGGCCGCTTCCCCGTAGACCTGCTGCAGCAGATGCTCGACAATTTCCCCGGTGTCGGTGTCCTCGACCTTTTCCACGACCCAGCCGCGCTGCCCGCGGATCCGGCCGCCGCGCACATGGAAGACCTGGACGGAAGCTTCCAGTTCGTCCTGGACCAGCCCGAAGATATCGGCGTCCGTGTCCTCGGACAGGACGACGGAGTTACGTTCAAAGACCTTTTTCAGGGCGGCGATGTCGTCCCGGATCCGGGCGGCGGATTCGTAGTCCAGTTCGGCCACGGCGTCCCGCATCCGCTTCTCGAGGTCGGAGACGAAGCGTTTACCCTCCCCGGACATAAACGCACAGAGCTCCGCCGCCAGGGCACGGTGGTCTTCGGCGCTGATCCGTCCCACGCAGGGCGCGGAGCACTTGTCGATGTAGCCCAGGAGGCAAGGACGTCCGGTGCGTTCCGCCCGTTTGAACACTCCGGCACTGCAGGTGCGGACCGGAAAAACGCGCAGGAGGGTGTCCAGCGTCTCGCGGATCGCCTTGGCGGGGTAAAAGGGGCCGAAGTAGCGGGTGTCCTTCCGCCGGTCGCCGCGCATGACCTGCGCACGGGGGTACTTCTCCCCCATGGTGACGGCCAGGTAGGGATACGACTTGTCGTCCCGGAACATGATGTTGAACCGGGGGGTGAATTCCTTGATCCAGGTGTACTCGAGCTGCAGGGCCTCCAGCTCGGTGCCGACCACGGTCCATTCGACGCTGGTGGCGGTAAAGACCATGGCGCGGGTCTTGGGCAGCAGCTGCCGGGGGTTGGCGAAGTAGGAATTGAGCCGGGAGCGAAGGTTCTTGGCCTTGCCCACGTAGATTACCCGGCGGTGTTCGTCCCGGAAGCGGTATACCCCGGGTTCGGTCGGGATTTCTCCCGCCCGGGGGCGGTAAGTTACTGGATCTGCCACGTCTCCATCCTAAGACGGACCCGGCAGCCCGCCGGACGACGGCGTGGCCGGTTTCGCCGCCCGCGGAAGCAGGAGGCTGGATGACCAGGCGGGATCAGGCGCCGTCGGGTTTGTTCTGGTTGTAGCTGGCGGCGCGTTCCTGGCCGGAGAGATCGGCGACGGCATCCATGACCTGGTCGGTCACCCGGCGACGCTCCGGAAGGGCGTGCCCGGGTCCGGTCTTCTGGAAATACAGCGGCCGGCCCACGGACATGGTGAAGGACTGCGGTTTGACCCACTTTTTGCCGGCAGGCTGCAGCCGTTCGGTGCCGATCAGGCCGACGGGGACCACCGGCGCACCGGAGGTCAGGGCCAGCCAGCCCACGCCGGTGCGGCCGCGGTAAAGCAGGCCGTCGCGGGAACGGGTGCCTTCGGGATAGATGCCTATACCGCCGCCGGTTTCAAGCACGTCCAGGAGGGATTTCAGTGCCGCCACGCTGGCGGCCTGCTGGCCCCGCTCTACCGGAATGGAGCCGACGCTTTCGAAAAAACTGCGCATCGCGGCGCCCTTGAGGCCCGGGGTGGTGAAGTATTCGGCCTTGGCAAAGAAACCGACCCGCCGCGGCATCAGTGCCTGGATGAGGACGCTGTCGAGGAAGGACAAATGGTTTGAGGCAACGATGAACGGGCCGGAGGTGGGGACATTTTCAAGTCCGGTGAGCGTGGGGCGGCACAGTTTAATGAGGCCGCGGGTGCTGGACCGGGTGAGGTCATAGAGTGCCATGTGCACCTGCCAGGCCCGCGGCGTCCACGATGGCAGCCTTCAATTCCGCAGGTGTTTCGACGACGGCGGCCGCCCCGGCGGCTTCCAGCTCGCCCTCGGCGGCGAAGCCCCAGGAAACGCCGATGCACGGAATCGAGTTGGCGGCAGCGCCCTCGACGTCATGCAGCCTGTCCCCGACCATGACCGCGGCGGAATACTTTCCGGCGTGCTGGTTCAGGGCAGCCCTGATGATGGAAACCTTGCCGTCGGTGGCCGCAGCCTGCTCATCCGCCGGGGATCCGTGGATGGAGGCAAACAGGTCGTCGAGCTTTTGGACCCGGAGCAGTTCCTTGGCGATGGGTTCCGGCTTCTGTGTCGCCACCGCCACGGTGCAGCCGGCACCGCGCAGTTCTTCCACTGCTGCCCGGATGCCGGGGTACGGCCGGCTGGCCGCCATTCCGCTCTCCCGGTACCCGGCACGGTAGCGGCCAATCACCGCGTCCAGCTTCTCCGCCGGGACGCCGGCGATACGGGTCAGGGACTCAGCCAGGGCCGGCCCGACCATCCGGTCCAGCTCCGCCGCTGGCGGGACTGGAAGTCCGGAGTCGGAGAGTGCGGCGCTGATGCCGCCGGTTATGCTTCCGGCGGGGTCCACGAGGGTGCCATCGAGATCAAATAGGACCAGGAGCCGGAGTTCTATCACCGGCCAAGTTTCCCACAGTCAGGCGCCGGTGCGAAAAAGGCATAACGCGCCGGGAATATGTCTTCCGGTTTTGGGGAGCCGGGCGGGGCCCGGCTCCCATGCCCTCAGGCCAGGGCGGACGGTGTCAGTTGAGGATTTCCGCCAGGAACCTGCCGGTGTGGCTGGCGGGTGTCTTGGCTACCTTCTCGGGCGTGCCGGAGGCAACAACCTGGCCACCGCCGGTTCCGCCGTCGGGCCCCAGATCGACGATCCAGTCCGCGCTCTTGATGACGTCCAGATTGTGCTCAATCGTGATGACGGTGTTGCCCTTCTCCACCAGTCCCTGCAGGACCATCAGCAGCTTGCGCACATCCTCGAAGTGCAGGCCCGTGGTCGGTTCATCCAGCACGTACGCGCTGCGGCCGTTGGAGCGCTTCTGCAGCTCAGCTGCCAGCTTCACGCGCTGCGCCTCACCGCCGGAGAGGGTGGTCGCGGGCTGCCCAAGGCGAACGTATCCCAGGCCGACATCCACCAGGGTGTTGAGGTGGCGCGCAATCGGGCTGAAGGCCGCGAAGAACTCCGCGGCTTCCGAGATCGGCATGTTCAGGACCTCGGCGATGTTCTTGCCCTTGTAGTGGACTTCCAGGGTTTCCCGGTTGAACCGGGCGCCGTGGCAGACCTCGCACGGGACGTAAACGTCCGGCAGGAAGTTCATTTCGATCTTCAGGGTGCCGTCGCCGTGGCAGGACTCGCAGCGTCCGCCCTTAACGTTGAAGGAGAACCGGCCGGGGAGGTAGCCGCGAACCTTGGCCTCATTGGTCTCGGCGAAGAGCTTCCGGATGTGGTCGAAAACGCCCGTGTAGGTGGCCGCGTTGGAGCGCGGGGTACGCCCGATGGGGCTCTGGTCAACGTGGATGACCTTGTCCAGGTGCTCCAGCCCGTCCACCCGGGTGTGCCGCCCGGCAACGTGCTTGGCGCCGTTGAGCTTGCTGGCGAGGACGCGGTACAGGATGTCGTTGATGAGGGTGGACTTGCCCGATCCGCTCACACCGGTGACCGCGGTGAAGACGCCCAGCGGAATGCTGACGTCGAGGTTGCGCAGGTTGTTCTCCCGAGCGCCCACGATTTTCAGCTGGCGGGACTTTTCGATCTTGCGCCGCTTGGCCGGGATCTCGATCTTCCGCCGTCCGGACAGATAGTCGCCGGTAATGGACCGGGTGTTGGTCAGCAGCTCGGACAACGGGCCGGAGTGGACGATTTCGCCGCCGGCCTCCCCCGCCCCGGGTCCGACGTCCACAACCCAGTCGGCCTCATGGATGGTGTCTTCGTCGTGCTCCACAACGATCAGCGTGTTGCCCAGGTTGCGCAGCCGGGCCAGGGTCTCGATCAGCCGCCGGTTATCCCGCTGGTGCAGGCCGATTGAGGGCTCGTCAAGGACGTAAAGCACGCCCACCAGGCCCGAGCCGATCTGGGTGGCAAGACGGATGCGCTGCGCTTCGCCGCCGGAGAGGGTGGCGGCCGGACGGTCCAGGCTCAGGTAGTCCAGGCCGACGTCGAGCAGGAACGTGAGGCGCGCCTGGATCTCCTTGAGCACCTGCTCACCGATCTTCGCTTCGCGCGGGGTCAGGACCAGGTTCTCGAAGAAGTCCGCCGCGTCGCGCAGCGGCATGGCACTGGCTTCGGCAATGTTGCGCCCGTTGATCAGCACCGAGAGGGACGCAGGGTTCAGCCGGGCGCCGCCGCATTCGGGGCACGGGGTTTCCCGCATGTACTCCTCGTAGCGGTCCCGCGAACTTTCGGACTCGGTTTCCTGGTGCTTGCGCTGGATGTAGCCGATCACGCCTTCGAAGCCCGTGCTGTATTTGCGTTCGCGGCCGAACCGGTTCTTGTACTGGACAACAACCTTGTGGTCCTTGCCGTGCAGCACGGCCTCGCGTGCCTTCGGGGGCAGCTTCTTCCACGGGACATCCATGGAGAAGCCCATGTCCTTGGCCAGGCCGTCGAGCAGCCGGTTCCAGTACTCCGTCGTGGCCGTGCCCATGGACCACGGCGCGATAGCGCCGGCCGCGAGGCTCAGGTTTGGGTTGGGGACAACAAGTTCTTCATCCACTTCCAGCCGTGAGCCAATGCCCGTGCAGACCGGGCAGGCACCGAACGGGTTATTGAAGGAGAAGGACCGCGGCTCGATTTCATCGATGGCCAGCGGGTGCTCGTTCGGGCAGGCGAGGTGTTCGGAGAAGGACCGGGTCCGTTCGGGGCTGGCCTCCTCGACGTCGACGAAGTCTGCGAGGACGCGGCCGTCTGCCAGTCCCAGTGCGGTCTCCACCGAGTCGGTGAGCCGCTGCCGGATGCCTTCCTTGGCGACCAGGCGGTCGATGACGACCTCGATGGTGTGCTTGTACTGTTTGCCGAGCTTCGGCGGGTCGGAGAGCTGGATCAGCTTGCCGTCGACCTTGGCCCGGGAGTAGCCCTTCGCCGCGAGGTCCTTGAACAGGTCAACGAACTCTCCCTTGCGGCCCCGGACCACCGGCGCGAGGATCTGGTAGCGGGTGCCGTCTTGAAGTTCGAGGAGCTGGTCAGTGATCTGCTGCGGGGTCTGCCGGCTGACCGGCTCACCGCAGACGGGGCAATACGGGGTGCCCACGCGCGCCCAGAGCAGGCGCATGTAGTCATGGATCTCGGTGATCGTGCCGACGGTGGAGCGCGGGTTCTTGCTGGTGGACTTCTGGTCGATGGACACTGCCGGCGACAGGCCTTCGATGAAGTCGACGTCGGGCTTGTCCACCTGCCCAAGGAACATCCGCGCGTAGGAGGAGAGCGATTCCACATACCGGCGCTGGCCCTCGGCAAAGATCGTGTCGAATGCCAGGGAGGACTTACCGGAGCCTGAGAGGCCGGTGAAAACGATCATCGCGTCCCGGGGCAGGTCCAGGTCAACGTTGCGGAGGTTGTGTTCCCTGGCTCCCTTAACGATCAGGCGCGAAAGGTCGCCGCCGGGGTGCGGTGTTTGGCCAGGGGTGAGTGAAGTCGCGGTAGACACGCTTTCCACTCTAGAACAATCCCAACTCGAACATGTCTTCGAGGGCGGCCGTGTTCACCCGTGGCGTAGGGCTGCCTCCACATAGGACAGGGCCGTCTTAGGGTCCATCCCGTTTGCCTTTACCGTGTGAGCGAAAACGCGGGCAGCTTCAGCCACCCGGCGCTGGCCGTTATCCCCGGATGCCGCCACGACGGTGCCGGCCCGGGACCGGGTGGTGACCACTTCGGCCTGTTCAAGTTCCCGGTATGCCCGGGCGACCGTGTTGACCGCGAGGCCCAGCTGCGCTGCAAGCGTCCGGACGGGAGGAAGCCGGGTGCCGACCGGCAGGCTGCCGTCATTGGCGGCGTCGAGGATCTGCAGCCTCAGCTGTTCGAACGGCGGCACGGAACTTGATCCGTCGATCCGCACCCAGGAGAGCACGCCGTCGTCCATGCCACCGCTTTCTATTTATTGCTGCTGCTTGTCACTGCCGGGCCTTACAGCCGAGCCGCCCTCCCACAGGTGCGGGGAGCCTCCTTCAATCCTGCCATGCGCGGGCGCGGCAGGCCGGTTACTCCGGCTGTTCGGCGGGCGTGGCTGGTTCGCTGAACTGGGACTGGTAGAGCTCCGCGTAGAAGCCGCCCGCGTCCAGGAGCGCCGCGTGAGTCCCCTGGTCCACGATTCTGCCGTCCCGGACGGCCAGGATTACGTCGGCGTCCCTGATCGTCGAGAGGCGGTGGGCGATCACAAAGGAGGTGCGCGCTTCGCGCAGTGCGCCCATCGCCTGCCGGATCGCGATTTCGGTGCGGGTGTCCACTGAGCTGGTGGCTTCGTCCAGCACCAGGATCGCGGGATTCGCCAGCCAGGCCCGGGCGATGGTGATCAGCTGCCGTTGCCCCTGGCTCAGGGACGCGCCGTCCGCCGTGAGGACGGTGGCATAGCCCTCCGGCAGCGAGCGCACGAAGTGGTCGACATACGTGGCCTTTGCCGCCGCAATCACCTGCTCTTCCGTGGCCCCCGGGGCGCCATAGGCCAGGTTCTCGAGAATGGTCCCCTCAAAGAGCCAGGCATCCTGGAGCACCATGCCGATGCTGCGGCGCACGTCGTCCCGGCGCATGTCCATGGTGTTGACGCCGTCGATAGTGATTTCCCCGGAGTCGATGTCGTAGAAGCGCATCAAGAGGTTCACAAGGGTGGTCTTGCCCGCCCCGGTTGGTCCCACGATTGCCACCGTCTGACCGGGCTTCGCTTCAAAGGACAGGTCCCTGATCAGCGGGGCGTCCGGAGAATAGGAGAAGGAAACGTTCCGGAACGCCACGTCACCGCGGACCTGGCGCAGTGCCACCGGGTTGACCGGATCCGGATTTTCCTCCCTCGCATCCAGGAGGGCGAAGACACGTTCGGCGGAGGCGACGCCGGACTGCAGCATGTTGATGAGCCCGCCCAGCTGCCCCAGCGGCTGACTGAACTGCCGGCTGTACTGCACAAACGCCTGCACGCTGCCGATGGACAGCGCACCGCCCGCCACCTGGATTCCCCCCACAACGGCGACGGCTACGTAGTTGAGGTTCGAAATGAAGATCATGGTCGGCATGATGATGCCGGAGACGAACTGCGCCCGGAAGGTCGAGGAATACAGTCGCTCGTTGGCGGGGGCGAACCCTTCCACGACGCGTTCCTGCTGCCCAAAGGCCTTCACGACGTCCTGTCCGGTGAACATCTCCTCGATATAGCCGTTGACCTCGCCGGTGGTCTTCCACTGTGCCTTGAACTGGACCTGCGAGCGCCGGGCGACCAGGACGGTCACCAGGGCGGAGACGGGAACGGTGACGACGGCGATCAGGGCGAGGAGCGGCGAGATCCACAGCATCATGCCCATCACCCCGATGATGGTCAGTACCGACGTGATCACCTGGGTGATGCTCTGCGAGAGTGTCTGCGCCAGGTTGTCGATGTCATTGGTGACGCGGCTCAGCACATCTCCACGTGACTCCCGCTGGAAATGGGACATTGGCAGGCGGAAGAGCTTGGCATCCACATCACGCCGCAGCCGGTACATGGCATTCTGCACGATCCGGGCCGTCACCCGTGCCTGTGCCCACCCGAAGAAGAAGGAAGCGACGTAGATCGCCAGCACTCCGAGCAGCAGCGCCCCCAGGGTGTTGAAGTCGATGCCTTGGCCGGGAACGGCATCCATGGCCGCGAGCATGTCTGCCAGCTGCTGCTCCCCCGCCGCGCGCAGGGCCTCTACCTGCTGGTCCTTGGAAACGCCTGGGGCCAGCGAGGCGCCGATCACGCCGTCGAAAATCACGTTCGTGGCGTCGCCCAGCACCTTGGGTGCGGTAACCGCGAGCGCCACGGAGACAACGGCGCAGGCGGTTACGACGGCGACCCGCCAGGTGTCCGGTGACAGCAGCTTCAGCAGGCGTGCGGCGGAGGACCTGAAGTTCACCGGCTTGGCGGCCGGAGCGCCGCGGCCTCCGGGGGTGCTCACAGTGCCTCCTCGGGGGTGAGCTGGGACGCGACGATCTCCTGGTAGGTGGGGTTGGAGCCCATCAGGTCCAGATGGCTGCCAATCCCGGCGATCCGCCCCTCCTCCAGGACGACGATCCGCGCGGCATCGGTGATCGTGTTGACGCGCTGGGCCACGACAAGGACCGTGGCTCCGCCGGTGCGCTCCTTCAGCGCTGCCCGCAGCCTCGCATCGGTCGCGAAGTCCAGGGCCGAGAAGCTGTCGTCGAAGAGATAGATGGACGGCTGGACCACCAGTGCGCGGGCAATCGCCAGCCGCTGGCGCTGCCCGCCGGAGAAGTTGGCGCCGCCCTGCTCCACCGCATAGTCGAGTCCGCCTTCGGCAGCCCGTACGAAGCCGGCGGCCTGGGCGATTTCCAGCGCCTCCCAGAGTTCCTCATCCGTGGCCTGCGGCTTACCGAAGCGCAGGTTGGTGGCTATGGTTCCGGAGAAGAGGTGCGCCCGCTGCGGCACCAGTCCGATCCCGCTGCGCAGGGAGTGCAGGGTGACGCCTGCCGCGTCCTGCCCGTCGATGCTGATCGTTCCTGCCGTTGGGTCGAGCAGCCGGGGTACCAGGTTCAGCAGAGTGGACTTTCCGGCGCCCGTGGACCCGATGATCGCCGTCGTCTGCCCCGGCAGCGCCTCGAAGCTGATGCCCTGCAGCACCGGGGCTTCGGCGCCGGGGTACGTGAAGCCGACGTCGGTGAACGCCAGCCGCCCGCCGTCGTACACCAGCGTCCTCGCATCGGGGGCGTCCCGGACGGTGGTCTCGGTATCGAGCACCTCGTAGATCCGCTCGGCACAGACTGCGGCGCGGGGCAGCATCATGATCATGAACATGGACATGATCACGGCCATCAGGATCTGCATGATGTAGGCGATGAACGCCGTGAGGGCGCCGATCTGCATCTGGCCTGCGTCGATCCGGAAGGCACCGAACCACACGACGGCAACGGTGGCGAGGTTCGCCACCAGCATGGCGGCCGGGAACAGCAGGGCCAGATACTGCGCGACCCGCAGCTGCGTCCCGGTGAGGTCGGTGTTGGCGCCGTCGAACCGCTGTTTCTCCGTTCTCTCCCTCACAAAGGCGCGGATAACGGCGATACCCATGATCTGTTCCCGCAGGACTCCGTTGACCCGGTCGATCTGGCGCTGCGCCCGGCGGAAGAGCGGCACCAGCCGGCGCAGGATCAGGAGGATGATCACGAAGAGTATGGGAAGGATCAGCAGCAGGATGGCGGACAGCGGGATGTCCTGGTTCAGGGCCAGCAGTACTCCGCCCACACCCATGATTGGTGCCGAGACCATCATGGTCATGGTGAGCAAGAGGGTCATCTGCACCTGCTGCACGTCATTGGTGGTGCGGGTGATCAGCGACGGCGGGCCGAATATACCGACCTCGCGGCTGGAGAACGTTTCCACGTTGGTGAACAGGGCGCCGCGCACATTCCGGCCCACCCGCATGGCCGTGCGCGCCGCGTAGTAGGTCGCCGCCACCGAACAGAGAACCTGCGCGGCCGTGACGGCCAGCATCCAGGTGCCAATCGAGAGGATTGCCCCGATGTCCCCTTTCACCACGCCCTGGTCAATGATGTCCGCGTTGAGAGTGGGCAGGAAAAGGGTGGCGGCGGTCTGCAGGAACTGCAGGATGATGACGGCGGCAACAGCACCCTTGAAGGGCGCCAGGTTTTCTCGAGCAAGCCTAACGAGCACAAGTCCTCCCGGGGAAAGCCGGGGCTCTCCGCCGGCACCATCGAAACTACGCCCGGAACCGAAGGCTGGGCAAGGGTTAATCTGAGACGGTGTCCCTGGGCAACCTGGCACCGTGAGCCGCTTAGACTAGGCCGCATGTTGGATACGAAGAACGTCTCGATCAGAAGCGCGTCTGTGGGATCCATGGACAACAACGTCTATGTCCTCACCGCTAAGAACTCCGGCGCCCAGGTCCTCATCGACGCCGCCGACGATTTCCCACGCATACAAGCACTACTCGAATACGGCGCGGATGATCTCTATGGCGGCCCCGCGCAGGCGTCACTGCGGATGATCATCACCACGCACAGCCATTTCGACCATGTCCAGGCGCTCGCCGATACCGTCGCGGCCACAGGAGCCCGTACCGCCGCCGGCACCGAAGACATCCCGGATATTGCGGTGCCCACCGATGTGCCGCTGACACACGGCGATGTGCTGGATTTCGACGGCTTTGACCTGGAAGTAATCAGCCTGCGGGGACACACCCCGGGCTCCATAGCCCTGGTCTACCGGGATCCTGAGGGTCCGGCGCACCTGTTCACCGGGGACTCCCTGTTCCCGGGCGGTGTCGGCAACACGCAGAAGGATCCGCAGCGTTTCGAATCCCTGTTCAAAGACGTATTCGAACGTATCTTCGAATACCTGCCCGATGACACGATTGTCCACCCCGGCCACGGGCCCGGCACAACTCTCGGAGCGGAGCGGCCGCATCTGGCTGAGTGGAAGGAGCGCGGCTGGTAGCAGGCTGCCTGTGCTGAGCCGCTAGGCCTTCTGCGCAACCATAAAGATGCGCCGGAACGGAAAAACAGTGCCCCAGGCTTTGGCAGGATAGGCCCTGCGGAGCAGCTGCCCGTACTCGGCTTCGAAGGCGGCATAGTCAGCGGCGGGCAAGGCATCCATCACCGGACGCAGTGCTGTTCCCCGGACCCAGTTCAGCACCGGGTCCTCTCCGGTCAGCACCTGCTGATAGCTGGTCTCCCAAACATCGGGCTCCAGGCCGGCACCGAGGAGCAGTTCGAGGTACCGCTCCGGGTCGGAGACTGAGTCTTCGCCCCGGAGCACGCCCGCGAGCGCCGGCTCCCATCGCGGAGTCTGCGCCAGTTCCCGCATCAGCACGTGGGACAGTCCCCCGAAGTTGCCGGGAACCTGCACGGCAATCCAGGAACCGGGATCCAGTTGCTTTGCCCAGCGTTCCAGGAGCTCCTCATGGCCGGGAACCCACTGCAGGGCGGCGTTGGAGACCAGCACGCCTGGACCGGGCTCCGGATCCCAGTCCTGGATCGACCGCCGCGCGAAGGTGAGGTTGCCCGGCACACCGGCCATCCCGCGCGCCTCGCGCACCATGTCCTCCGAAGAATCCAGTCCCGTGACGGCAGCGTCCGGCCACCGGCCGGCCAGTACCGCAGTCAGCGCTCCGGTTCCACAGCCCAGGTCCGTCACCCAGGCCGGATCGCCTGCTCCGATCCTGGCGACGAGATCGAAAAATGGCCGATCCCTTTGGGTGGAGAACTGCGAGTACTTTTCCGGGTCCCATTTCATGCCGCGAGCGTAGCAGGGTGCCGCCCCGCGGAACGGCAGTTTTGCGCACCCGGTTAGGCTGGTTATGAGATGAAATTACTTGAGCAGCTGCCTTCCGGGCCCACCGCCACCCGCACCGTCGATCCGGATGAGCTTTACACCTCCTTCCTGGAATGGGTCGAAAGCCGCGGCATGTCCCTGTACCAGGCCCAGGATGAGGCCGTGATGGAGCTGGTCTCCGGCCACAACGTCATTCTGGCGACCCCTACCGGGTCCGGGAAGTCCATGGTCGCGATCGCGGCGCACTTCTACGCCATGGCCCTGGACGAGCGCAGCTACTACACCGCGCCCATCAAGGCACTGGTCTCGGAAAAGTTCTTCGCGCTCTGCGACATCTTCGGTGCGGAAAACGTCGGGATGGTCACTGGTGACTCCTCGGTGAATAAGGACGCCCCGATCATCTGCTGCACGGCCGAGATCCTGGCCAACATCGCCCTGCGTGAGGGGCCGGATGCCGACGTCGGAACTGTCATCATGGACGAGTTCCACTTCTACTCCGACCCGCAGCGCGGCTGGGCCTGGCAGGTTCCGCTGCTGGAGCTGCCGCAGACCCAGTTCCTGCTGATGTCCGCCACCCTGGGCGACATGACCCGGATCGCCACGGACCTCTCCGAGCTGACCAACCGGGACACTGTCACGGTCACCTCCGTGGAGCGGCCGATTCCACTGCACTACTACTACGTTGAAACCCCGGTGCAGGAATCCCTGGAAGAACTGCTGGCCACCAAGCAGGTCCCGGTCTATGTGGTCCACTTCAGCCAGATCGAAGCGATCGACCGTGCCCAGGCCCTGATGAGCATCAATGTCTGCACCCGGGAGGAAAAGGACCGGATCGCCGAGCTGATCGCCGGCTTCCGTTTCGCCCCCGGCTTCGGAAAAACGCTGAACCGGCTGGTCCGCCACGGCATCGGCGTCCACCACGCGGGCATGCTGCCGAAGTACCGCCGGCTTGTGGAACAGCTGGCGCAGGCCGGACTGCTGAAGGTCATCTGCGGCACCGACACCCTCGGCGTCGGCATCAACGTACCGATCCGGACGGTCCTGATCACCGCGCTGAGCAAGTACGACGGCGTGCGCACCCGGCCGCTGAACGTCCGGGAGTTCCACCAGATCGCCGGACGCGCGGGCCGCGCGGGCTACGACACTGCCGGGACCGTCGTCGTCCAGGCTCCGGAACACGTGATCGAAAATGCCAAGGCGATGGCCAAGGCCAAGGCCAAGTTCGGTGATGACCAGAAGAAACTGCGGCAGGTCGCAAAGAAGAAGCCGCAGGCCGGGTTTGTCTCCTGGGGGGAGCCCACCTTCACCAAGCTGGTGGAGGGCACCCCGGAGCCGCTGACCTCCAGCTTCAACGTCACCCACGCCATGCTGCTGAACCTCCTCGAGCGCCCGGGTGATCCGTTCCGTGCCGCCAAGCACCTGCTCACCCACAACCATGAGTCCCGTTCCTCCCAGCTGAAGCTCATGCGCAAGGCCCTGGGCATCTACCGTGAGCTGAAGACGGCCGGGATCGTCGAGAAACTTCCCGCCCCGGAGCCCGACGGCCGCCAGGTCCGGCTCAAGGTCCACCTGCAGCCGAACTTCGCGCTTAACCAGCCGCTCTCACCGTTCGCGATGGCAGCACTGGAAATCCTCGATCCGGAGAGCCCGTCCTACGCCCTGGATGTTGTCTCGGTCATTGAGGCAACGCTGGAGAAGCCCCGTCAGGTTCTCTCCGCCCAGGAGAAGAAGGCACGCGGCGAAGCCGTGGCCGCCATGAAGTCCGAGGGGATCGAGTACGACCAGCGGATGGCCCTGCTGGAGGAGGTCACCTACCCGCAGCCGCTCGCCGAACTGCTGTTCCAGTCATTTGAGGTCTACCGCAGCGGTGCCCCCTGGCTGGGCGACTTCGAGCTGACACCGAAGTCGATTGTGCGCGACATGTATGAGCGGGCCATGAGTTTCGGCGAATACGTGGCGTTCTACTCGCTGGCCCGCTCCGAGGGCGTGGTGCTGCGCTACCTTGCCGACTGTTACAAGGCCCTGCTGCAGACCGTGCCGCCTGAGGCGCTGCGCGAAGACCTTTCCGACATCATCGAATGGCTCGGAGAGCTGGTCCGCCAGACCGATTCCTCGCTGCTGGATGAGTGGGAGGAGCTGGCAGCCGGGATCGACTCATCCGCGGGCAGCGAACCGGTCCTCCCGCCGGCCCCGGACAAGCTCACCGCCAACACCCGGGCCTTCCGCGTGATGGTGCGCAACGAAATGTTCCAGCGGGTCAAGCTGTTCGCCGATGAGGACGACGCCGCATTGGGCACGCTCGACGGCGGCTCAGGCTGGGATGCTGACCGCTGGGCCGACGTGCTGGACGACTACTTCAACGAACACGAGGACATTGATGATGGCCCGGACGCCCGCGGACCACAGCTGCTGATCATCAAGGAAGTGCCCGGTAAGTGGGAGGTGCGGCAAATCTTCAAGGATCCGGCCGGTCACCTGGACTGGGGCATCAACGCGGAGGTGGATCTGGCCGCCTCGGATGAAGCAGGCAGCCCCGTCATCCGCGTGATCCATGCCGGACGCCTGGACTAGGCTGTTCATCATGCAGATCAGACCCGCCCGCAAAGAAGACGTTCCCGTGATCCTCGAACTCATCCATGAGCTCGCCATCTACGAAAAGGAACCGGACGCGGTAAAAAACACCCCGCAGGCGCTGGAGCAGCATCTGTTCGCCGAGCACCCCGCCGTGTTTGCACACGTGCTCGAGGACAACGGCGCCATCCAGGGTTTCGCCCTGTGGTTCCTGAACTACTCCACCTGGGAAGGGGTCCATGGGATCTGGCTTGAGGATCTCTACGTCCGCCCGGAGGGACGCGGCCGCGGCTACGGAAAGGCGCTCCTGCGCAATCTGGCGCAGCTCGCCGTCGAGCGCGGTTATGCCCGGGTGGAATGGTGCGTCCTGAACTGGAACGAGCCCTCCATCCAGTTCTACAAGTCCCTTGGCGCCGAACCCATGGATGAATGGACCACGTACCGGCTCTCCGGCGGCGCACTGGACGATTTCGGCGCACCGGCCGAGTCGTGAGCATTCCGCACACCGCGTCAGCCCCGGTTGCTGTCCGGGGCATGCGGGTGGTGGAGCACCGGTTCAGCGTGCCGCTGGACCATGCCTGGCCGGACAGCGAACAGATTACGGTTTTCGCCCGGGAATATTCCGACCCGGAGGTCGCCGGCGCCGAGGAACTGCCCTGGCTGCTGTACCTGCAGGGCGGTCCCGGCGGAAAGGGCAACCGGCTGCTGCAGTTCGGCGGCTGGACCAAGGCCGCTTCCCGCCGCTTCCGGATCCTGATGCTCGACCAGCGCGGCACCGGCCTCTCGACGCCGGCGAACCGGCAGACCCTGGCCGCGCGTGGAGACGCCGCCGCCCAGGCCGAGTACCTCACGCACTTCCGCGCCGATTCAATTGTCCGGGATGCCGAGCTTATCCGCACGGCGCTGGGCTCCGGACCGTGGAGCGTCTACGGTCAGTCCTTCGGCGGGTTCTGTGCCCTCACCTATCTGTCCTTCGCGCCCGCTGGGCTGAAGGAAGTGCTGGTCACGGGTGGGCTGGCACCGCTTACCGGGCCGGCCGACCGGGTCTACGAGGCCACCTTTGCACGGGTCGCTGCCCGCAACAGGGAGTACTTCGCCAAGTACCCCGCGGACCGGGAACTAACCACCCGGATTGCCCGGCACCTTGAGTCGGTCCCGGAATTCCTGCCCGACGGCGAACGGCTGACCGTGCGGCGCTTTCAGATGGCCGGATCCTTCCTGGGCGGCAACACCCGCATGGACGGGCTGCACCACCTGCTGGAGGACGCTTTCGTTGACACCGGGAACGGTCCGCGGCTTTCTGACACGTTCCTCACCGCCCTGTGGCATCTGGCAAACCGCTCCACCAATCCCCTGTATGCCCTGATGCACGAGTCGATCTACGGCCAGGGCCAGGCCACCGGCTGGGCTGCGGCCCGGGTCCTGCAGTCCCGTCCCGACTTCCTGCCGGAGGCAGCGCAGCCGCTGTACACCGGCGAGATGGTGTATCCCTGGTACTTCGACGAGGACCCGGCCCTGCGCCCGCTCAAGGATACGGCCGGGGTCCTCGCGGCGATGTCCGGCTGGCCGGCGCTCTATGACCTGGACCAGCTGGGCCGCAACACGGTCCCAGCTGCTGCCGCCGTCTACACGGACGACATCTACGTGGACCGGGAACTCTCCCTCGAGACCGCAGCGGCTATCCGCGGACTGCAGGTCTGGGAGAGCGCCGACTTCCATCATGACGGAATTGCCGACGACGGCGAGGGCATCTTCAACCGCCTGCTCGGCATGGTGCGCCCAGACCAGGATTAAACGTGCGAATGTGACGAAGTCTGCATTTCTTCGGTGTGAGGCTATTCTGTACACATGGCGCATCCGGTCTTGTACTTAATTGGCACTTCGGGTCACCCGAACTTTGGTGATGAATTCATTACGGCTTCCTGGCTCAGATATCTGGCCGAGGCCGCTCCCGAGGCGGAGGTATGGCTTGATTGCCCACAGCCGGGATCAGCGTCCACGCTATTTCATGGTTTACATCCACGACTGAATGTCACCAATACGCTCTGGCGTGCTGTCTTAGACTCCAGTCACCTGCCATTCGGGGAAATCGGAGCGCGGGTCCGTGAACTTGTTACCAATCTTGGCTCCCCAGCCTACGACCTTGGCCTGCTCAAGCTCCGGGAAGCTGGGTCGCTTCACCTGATTGGCGGCGGTTACCTCAACGGTGTCTGGCCCCATCACGCGGCGATTACGGACGGCATGAGGGCAGTGAAGGACATTACCGGTGCCCGGCTCTTTGCCACCGGACACGGTTTGATGCCCGTCATCACCGGCGGGGCAGATCCCCGGGCCGTCTTCAAGAATTTCAACTATGTATCTGTTCGAGATTCGAGCAGTGCGGAAACCTACAACGTTTCCCAAGGCATCGACGATGCTTTTCTTGGCGCACAGGATGAAATAGCACGGAACACCCCCGAAGCAAAAGGCCTGTTTGTCTGCATCCAGAATGACATGACCGACGCCGAAACTTTTGAAAAAGCTGTCACCGCAGTCCGGCCAATTATCGAACGGGCAATCAGCGATGGAAAACAGGTCAGCTACGTGGAAGCGATTCCCGGAGTTGATTACGCAGCCTTCGCGCTCCTGTCGGATTTGATTCCTGCCGACCGGTTTATTCCGTTTTCCCACATCTGGCAGCACGGGTTGCCTCTGGGGCCTGACCAGGAGTGGGTGACGACCAGGTACCATTTCCATTTGCTCGCGTCGGCTGCCGGGGCCAGCGGTATCGCCGTGGGCCTCAAGCCTGGAGACACCGATGTCCAACACCAGTCGCTGATCGATTTGGGCAGCGGCTGGACCTACGCCGGTGTCGACGAGATCGGGCCAGATCTGGAGGCCCGTTCCAGTGAAGGAACGCTGTCCCGGACATTGCTTGGCCTTGCCATCCGGAAGCGGACCGAAGCCGGCCGGCTCTATCCAGTCACCCCAGGGCCCGGACAGGGCAAGGGTGAGTCTTCCCGGACGGTCGGGGGGCTCCTCCGGCAGCGGCTCGGCTCTCCGCGCCGCCGCTGAGGGGTTATTGCCGTTCCGCAGACCTGACGGTCAGGCCAGCGCTTTGGCCTTGAGCTGGTCAAATTCTTCACGGGTGATGGCTCCGTCATCGAGCAGGGATTTTGCCGAACTGATCTGTTCGGCAGGGTTATGGGTTCCGGCGGTATGGCGGATGTATTCCGCTCTCTGGTGTTCTGCTTCGCTCATCCGGTGGGCGCTCCTTGCGGCCATGCCCTTGCCCCTGGCGATGACATATACGAGGGCCGTCAGGTACGGAACAAACAGAAGGAAGAAGATCCAGACCGCCTTTAGCCAGCCGTTCATGCTGTCATCACGGAAGAGGTCCGCGAAGATCTGGAACAGCAGCATCAGGTAGGCGAAGAGGAAAAACACCACGATGATTGACCATAGGACTTCAAAGAAGTTCATTGTTTGCTCCTCAGGAGCGTCAACGGAAACAAAATGACCCCTCAGGGGCCGTGAGTGTCCCCTCCCGGGCGGGAGGGAGGGTCGTTGTCAATGAAGGCTAACACCGCCGTCCCGCCCAGTCGTCGCCACCAGCCGAAACTGCCCCGGTACAGGCAAAAGCGGCCCGCCGGCCTATGACCGGGGAGCCGCCTTTGCATGGTGTGGCGCGTTGCCCTGCTACTGCTGAACGCTTCCGGGTCCACGCGGATCAGCCGCGCGGAACTGTTCCCGGGCATCGTCCGAGATCTCAGGAAGTTCAACATCAGGGCGGTCCTGGGAAGCCTTTTCGGCAGCGCGGTAGGTCTCCGAGACGTTGTCGTACGCCTGGATGAGCTCGTCCCGGGGAGCGTCCCCGTCCAGCCCGCGGTACGTTTTGATCGCGTTTTCCAGCGACGCGACGGCCTGGACCGCCTTGGCCTTCGGGCTGAGCAGGCTGGCCACGGTCGCGATGACGATGGTGCCAAGGATGACGGCCAGCGACACAAACGTGGGGATCTCCGGGGCCCAGGCCACCGATTCGCCGCCGTTGATGAAGGGGAGCTCGTTGACGTGCAGTGCGTGAAGGATCAGCTTGACGCCAATGAAGGCCAGGATGATCGACAGGCCGTGCTTGAGGTAGATGAGCCGGTCCATAAGTCCGCCCAGCAGGAAGTAGAGCTGGCGCAGGCCCATCAGTGCAAAGATGTTGGCGGTGAAGACGATGAACGCGCTTTGGGTGAGCCCGAAAATAGCCGGGATCGAGTCGACCGCGAACATCAGGTCTGTCACGCCGATCGTAATGAAGACGATCAGCATCGGCGTGAAGACCTTCTTGCCGTCGACGACCGTGCGGATTTTGCCCTGATCGAACTTCTCCGTCATGGGCAGGAAGCTGGTGAGCTTGCGGACCAGCTTGTTGTCGCTGCCCCCGTCCTCGTCTTCGCCGTTGTCTGTGGCCTGTTTGTACGCGGTCCACAGCAGGAAGGCGCCGAAGATGAAGAAGACCCAGCTGAAGTTCTCGATGACGGCGGCGCCGACCAGGATAAAGATGCCGCGCAGGATCAGGGCAATGATGATGCCGAACATCAGCACTTCCTGCTGGTACTTACGGGGTACCGCGAAGCGCGCCATGATGATGATGAACACGAACAGGTTGTCGATGCTCAGGCTGTACTCGGTGACCCAGCCCGCTATGAACTGGCTGCCGTATTCCGGCCCGGTGAAGACAAACATCATCGCAGCGAACAGCAGCGCCAGGCCAACGTAGAAACCGACCCACAGGCCGGCTTCCTTCATCGATGGTTCATGCGGCCGCTTGACGACCAGGAGAAGGTCGAACAGCAGGACAAGCCCCAGGATGATGAATGTGCCGACCTCGAAGGCGACAGGCAATGCTGGCATAAAAACAGACCTTTCGGAGCACGGAAAAGGCGGGGTGTTCCGGCTTATTGCCGGATTCCCACGCCGCCAAGAAGTCTATCTCAGGCGTGCCCGGCGTTTTGCATCTGGCGCAGTTCCTTCTTGAGGTCACCGACCTCATCGCGCAGCCGGGCGGCCAACTCAAACTGCAATTCCGCCGCAGCGGAATGCATCTGTTCCGTCAGCGACTCGATCAGCCCTGTGAGGTCTTCGGCAGGCGCGGTGGCCAGTCCGTCCTTCCGGGTGTTCTTGGCCTTGCCCTTCGTCTTCTTGCGGGCTGCCTCTTCCAGCAGCGCCTTCGTGTCCGCGTCCTCCCGGGCGAGGGAATCGGTAATGTCCGCGATCCGCTTGCGCAGCGGCTGCGGGTCCACGCCGCGTTCCTTGTTGTAGGCGACCTGGATTGCCCGGCGGCGGTTGGTCTCGTCAATGGCGTGCGCCATGGAATCCGTGATCCGGTCCGCATACATGTGCACCTCGCCGGAGACATTTCGGGCCGCTCGCCCGATCGTCTGAATCAGGGAGGTGGAACTGCGCAGGAAGCCTTCCTTGTCCGCATCCAGGATTGAAACCAGGGAGACTTCCGGAAGGTCGAGTCCCTCACGGAGCAGGTTGATTCCCACCAGCACGTCAAAGACACCCAGGCGCAGTTCGCGCAGCAGTTCCACTCGCCGGAGGGTGTCGACGTCGGAGTGCAGGTACTCGACCTTCACCCCGTTTTCCAGCAGGTAGCCGGTGAGGTCTTCGGCCATCCGCTTGGTCAGGGTGGTGACGAGCACGCGCTCGTCCTTCTCGGTACGCGTGCGGATTTCCGCCAGAAGGTCATCGATCTGGCCCTTGCTGGGTTTCACCACCACTTCGGGGTCCACGAGGCCGGTGGGCCGGATGATCTGTTCGACCACGCCGTCGGCCTTGCCAAGTTCATACTTGCCCGGGGTCGCCGAGAGGTAAACGGTCTGGCCGATGCGTTCGAGGAACTCGTCCCATTTCAGCGGCCGGTTGTCCATGGCCGACGGCAGGCGGAAACCGTGCTCGACCAGGGTCCGTTTGCGGGACATATCCCCTTCATACATGGCGCCGATCTGGGGAATCGTCACGTGGGACTCATCGACCACCAGCAGGAAATCGTCCGGGAAGTAGTCCAGCAGGCAGTGCGGGGCCGTGCCGGCACCTCGTCCGTCGATCCAGCGGGAGTAGTTTTCGATGCCGTTGCAGAAGCCCATCTGCTGCATCATCTCAAGGTCGTAGGTGGTGCGCATGCGCAGCCGCTGGGCCTCGAGCAGCTTGTTCTGGCCCTCAAGCTCCGCGAGCCGGTCACGAAGCTCGTCCTCGATGCCTTTGATGGCCCGGTTCATCCGTTCTGGCCCGGCCACGTAGTGCGAGGCGGGGAAGACGTACATCTCCTCCTCGTTGCGGATGAGGTCCCCGGTGAGCGGGTGAAGGGTCTGGATGCTTTCGATCTCGTCGCCGAAGAACTCGATGCGCAGCGCCTGTTCCTCGTACATCGGAATGATCTCGACAGTGTCACCGCGGACCCGGAAGGTTCCACGGTGGAAGTCCATGTCATTGCGCACGTACTGCATGGCCACGAAGCGGCGCAGCAGGTCGTCACGGTTCATTTCCATGCCGCGGCGCAGGGTCACCATGCCCTCGACATATTCTTCGGGGGTGCCCAGGCCGTAGATACAGGACACCGTGGCGACCACGATGACGTCGCGGCGTGTCAGCAGGGCGTTGGTCGCCGAGTGGCGCAGGCGTTCCACTTCCTCGTTGATGGAGGAGTCCTTCTCGATGAAGGTGTCCGTCTGCGGGACATATGCTTCGGGCTGGTAGTAGTCGTAGTAGGAAACGAAGTACTCAACAGCGTTGTTTGGCAGCAGTTCGCGGAACTCGTTGGCCAGCTGCGCGGCCAGTGTTTTGTTCTGCACCATGACCAGGGTTGGACGCTGAAGCTTCTCAACCAGCCAAGCCGTGGTGGCGCTTTTTCCGGTTCCGGTGGCGCCCATCAGGACGACGTCCTTTTCACCGGCCTGGATGCGTTCGGCCAGCTCCTTGATTGCTGTGGGCTGGTCGCCGGCGGGTTGGTAGTCGCTGACAACCTCGAATGGGGCAACAACGCGTTGGATGTCCTGAGCAAGACTCATGGGTTAAAAATACTCCGGCCTGCGGACAGCCTGTGTCCGCTTTGCTACGGGCTGAACGAATAAGGCTCCGGCAGGGCGGGCACTAAACCGCAGTTACGGTGATCTCCGCCGGCAGGAAGGGATCCGCGCTTCCGTGCTGTCCTGTGCCGGTGCCGGGGAACCCGGCGGCGGTCAGCGCAGCGGAGAGCGCCGGCAGTGCGGCTGCCGGTGCCGTGACACTTGCCTGGAGCATCCCGTCCGGACCGGCGTCGGCGGTAACCGCTGCGTCCGGGCCCACGGCGTGGCGGAGCCGGCGCGTCAAGCGG